>NZ_JAAGPG010000002.1:0-95882 GCF_017104665.1 Burkholderia sp. Se-20378
TCCGAGCGCGGCACGATCCGCACGCGGCGCGTGATCTGCGCGGCCGGTGCAACCAGCTTCCGGCTGCTCGACGGCGTCGGCATCCGGCTGCCGCAGCAGGCCGTGCGCGGCACCTGCATGCGCACCAATGTGGTGCCGCCGGTGTCGGCGTCGACGGTGTGGGGCCATGGCCTCGGCATCCGGCAGCGCAAGAACGGTGCGATCAATCTCGCCGACGACATGCAGGTCGACGTCGACCTGACGCTCGGCCACCTGCGCGGGTTGAGCCTGTTCTGGCCGGAGTTCTGGTCGCAGCGCGACAAATTCCGGCTGCACGTGAACGGGTCCGCGTGGCGCGACGCGCTGGCCCGCATCAATGGTGCGACCGGGCCGATCGAGCCGCGCGATCCGCAGCCGCAGCCGAATCGCGCGCATGCGCCGCGCGCGCTCGCGAAGCTCAAGGCGATCTTCCCCGCGCTGAAGGACGCGCAGATCGTCGAGGCCTGGGCCGGCCTGATCGACGTGCTGCCCGACGGCATTCCGGTGATCGATGCGCCGGGCACGCCGTCCGGGCTCGCGATTGCGACTGGGTTCTGCGGCCACGGTTTCGCGATGGGGCCGATCGTCGGGCGGCTGCTTGCCGAATGGGTCGACACCGGTGCGCCGTCGCTCGACCTGTCGGCGTTTCGCGCGCAGCGCTTCGTCGACGGCACGATGGTGCGGCCGCGCAGCATGCTGTAACGGACGAATCGACGCGATGACGTCGGCCGGTCGCGGCCGACCCATCGTAGAATCGAGCCCGCATCCTTCAGGAGATTCCCCGTTGGCTTCGCCCTCCGCCCAGCGCCGCTCGTTGCGCTCACGCCTGCGTCGCGCCCGCAATCCGTGGCAGGCGCCGCGTGCGCGCACGCTGTTCACGCGTCCCGCGACGTCGCCGCGGCGCACGCTGATGTTCCGTATCGGCGTGGTCGTGCTGCTGTGCACGCTCGCGTTCCTCGTGCTGTATCTCGATCGCGACGGGTTGCGCGATTCGACCAAGAGCACGCCGATGACCGTCGCCGATCTCGTGTACTTCACGATGGTCACGGTCGCGACGGTCGGCTACGGCGACATCGTGCCCGTCACCGCACGGGCGCGTCTCATCGACGCGTTCTTCATCGTGCCGATCCGCATCGTCATCTGGTTCATTTTCCTGGGCACGGCTTATCAGTTCGTGATCCAGCGCGTCGTCGAGGAATTCCGCATGAAACGCCTGCAAAAGCAATTGTCCGATCACATCGTCGTATGCGGTTATGGCCTGTCCGGCTCGATCGCGGTGCGCGAGCTGCTCGAGAGCGGCGTCGATCCGGCGACGCTCATCGTGATCGATTCGCAGCAGCAGGCGATCGAGGCCGCGACGTCGCTCGGCGTGGCGGGATTGCTCGGCGATCCCGCGCACGAGGATCTGCTGCAGCAGGCGCAGGTGCGTGAAGCGAAGGCCGTGATCATTTCGGTGACCGACGATCCGACCGCGATCCTGCTCACGTTGTCGGTGCGCAGCATCGCGCCCGATACGAAGATCGTCGTGCGGATCCAGGAGAACCTGTACCAGCGGCAACTGCGGCAGGCGGGCGCCGACGTGATCGTGTCGTCGACGAAGATCGGCGCGCTGCTGCTCGCGGATGCCGTGCATAGCCGCTACATCGTGCCGTTCGTGAACGACATGCTGTCGACGCGCGGCCGCGCGACGCTGCTGGAGCGCGAGGCGATGCCGCAAGAGGTCGGCTGCATGACGAACGTCGTGCCGGGCGCGATCGTCGTCGGGCTCGATCGATGCGGGAAGATCTTTTCGTTCTACGAGGATCCGCCGTGCCGGATCGAGGCGGGGGACACGCTGGTCGTGATCCAGTCGGCGCGGATTCCCGATCCGGATATTTGAGGCGATTAGATCTGCGCCGGGGCCGGGAATCGTGCGCGCGCCGAAGCCACCGTGACGGCGTTGATAGATGAGGTAAGCGCACGCCAGGACCGTACTTCGTCGAGCAGGCTGTTACGCTATGGAACAGGCTACGAGTCGGTAATTGGCGATGGGATGAGGGAGGTGTTCGCCAAGTCCTTTGCCGAAACATACGAAAGCAAGTACGCCGGCCGCGAGGTGGTGATGACTACGCCGGCAGTGCGCCATAAGCATTTGACGGACGACGCGATCTCGCTTGTGCTGGATGAAATCAAAAAAACTGACGAGATCCTGTTCGATGAGATTCAGGTGCTGGTCAAGGATATTATTGTATTCGACTCAAACGGTATCAATGCCGCAACCGAATTCAATACGCTTGGCGCTATCTACATTCGATCGTTCATGCCGGAAAGTGAGCATTGGTCGAGAATCGCCGAGCATATCGTGCATGAGGCAGCCCATAATTTGCTTTATCAAGTCTGGCTGAGGGAGCCAATAATTGACGACGACGATGGATTGCTTTATACGCCATTCCGTCAGGATCGTCGCCCGATGAGTGCGATTTTTCACGCGATGTTTGTACTGTCGCGCACTATTTTTTCCTTCGATAGATTGTTGGCCAACGCGGCGTCCGGGTTGTCGCCACGGGATATCAAGAGCAACTACAACGAGGCAAATAATGCCATCCCATTCAAGGAAAAATTTTTCCAAACAGTGAAGGTGATAGAGCAATCGAACAAAGCTACTGCCTTCGGCAAGAAAATTCTAGGGGATTGTGTGTCACTTGTTGAGTATAGCAGGAACGTATGATGCCACAGAATCGCTTGTTAACTCAGAGGCAAGAAAGAATCGAGGTTGCAAAGCTGCTGTTTGCGCAAGGGGCAGCGGTGTTTTCTTTTCGCGCATTTCAGTTGTTATTTGCATGGCTCGTGCTTCGTGATGCTGGATCGGCAACATATCTCGCGAGCGTGATTGCCGTATCGTGGATTGTCAACTTGGTTGCCTTTCCGTTGGGTGGAGTGTTGATCGATCGGTATGGCGGGGTGAGGGGCATCAGATTCTCGGTTACGACCTCCTTTGCGGCGCTGCTATTCTTTTTGTTGGGTGAGGTGTCGGGAGAGTTCAATCCTGTTGTTGCGGCGGCGGTATTGATACTGATGTCGGCGCTCGACGGCGTGATGTCGATTGCTCCCAATTCAATTATTCCGACGTTCGTTCAGGGAAGGGATCTGAATCGATATCTCGGGTATGCCGCCAGTGTCAATTCCATGCAAGTCATCGTCGGGGCGATCATCGGCGGCGCTTCGATGGCGGTGATAGGTGTGAAAGGCGCCATTCTCACGATTGCCATCCTGTTTGCGGCCTCCGTGTGTGCCGTATGGTCTCTTTCCTCAAGGAATCGTATTCGGGATCAGAAAGCGTCTGCTCGAGGAGTATTCAAGGAAACTTTTCTCGGGTTTCACGCACTTTTTAAAATCGACCCCGAAAAATGGCTGTGCGTTTCGTCGGTTGTCATCAATTTCGTGCTGACGCCATTTTTGTCGATCGTGATTCCAGCATTTATAAAATCCATGCTCCACGCGCCGGTGAGTTACCTGGCTGCATCCGAAATTTTGTTTGGCATAGGGATGCTGATTGGTGCTTTTATTGCGCCCAGACTGATTGAGGCCGGAGTGTCACGGCTGAGAATCATCCTGTTGGGAAATTTGATGGTAGGCGCCGGGATAGTAGCCGTCATTTTCGTAAATTTTGATGTGCTGCGAGGTCTCATTGTGGCGACAATCGGATTTGCTCTGAGCCTGGGCAATGTAACATGTGGCTCGCTCAGGGGCTACGCCGCTCCAAATGATATACGAGGACGATTGGAAGCTGCGGTTTTTACCTGCTGTGTTGCGTCGATTCCGCTTGGAAGCTGGGTGTTTGGGTATTTCGTTTCGTCTGGTTCGATCGTTTACCTTGGCTACGCGATGACAATGGCAGGCATTGCGATCATATTGGCCCAGGCGGGTCTTTTAATATCAAAGAATACGGTCATTGTATTAACGTCACCTGAAAAAGAACTGAGTGGCTTGTACAGCAGGATGTATCCGGGCGCATTCAAGGGGTGATTTTTGTACTTTTTCCCTTGGGAGGCGATGCGAGCAGCCATCCGGGGGGGCACGCGCCAGCGCATGATCAGTTTTACAGGGGGTATGTTGTACCACATACTCTCCCCGTAGCTTGTGCGACGATTGTTAGCGATTGTTGGTGCGGTTATCGATTTCGGATTCCGACGAAATAATCTTGTAGGCTAATCCGTACTGCACTGCCTCTTCCGCGCTCAACCAGAAATCCCGTGCGGTATCCGACGCAATCTTTTCGACGGCCTGGCCCGTGGCATCGGCAAAGATGCGATTCAGTCGGTCGCGCATTTTCACGATTTCATCCAGGTAAATGTTCAGATCGCTGGCCGGGCCGCGTGACTCGCCTGACGGTTGATGCAACAGGAAGCGCGTGTTGGGGAGCGTATAGCGATCCTCCTTGTTGGCCGCCAGGTAAATCAACGCACCAGCGCTGGCTACCCAGCCTGATCCAATGGTGATGACTCTGGGCTTGATGAAACGGAGCGTGTCGAAAATCAGATCGCCTGATTCAACGTGGCCACCCGGAGAGCTGATGAATACCTGAATGGGATCGTCGCTTATGTGGGCGAGCGCATGCAGATGCTGAACCACGTCACGGGCCATTCTCTGTTCAATTGTGCCGGTGATGAACACCTTGCGCGCACGTGTGAGGATATCGAACAGCTTGGCATTACCTTCTGACGACGGGTCTTTGGAATCTTCTTCTCGATCCAGGTTGTTCACTTGATTCTCCTAAAAAAAATAGGCTCCATACTTAACCGCTAATCACTGGCGAAGTCGGTGAATGTCGACGAACTGCCACACTGGCTGACATTCATCAGACTATACCACCTGACTTTCGCCCCGGGGGGGGCGCGGCCAGGCGGAATTCAGGTTGAATTACGCCTGGCCAGTACGACTTACGGTATGCAATCGGCGGCGACGTGGAAATGGATAGAGGCCACGCGCGGCCGATAAGATCAGTGGTTCAAAAAGATAGACAACCAATTCAATCGTTGCACCTGTCGCTCCAGCGCATGCATCGACGCCACCGCGTGTCGCGGCCGGTGGTGTACACCAGTGCCCGATCGCAGTGCGCGGACGAGCATCAACCGCGGGCCGTGCGAGCACACTGACGAGTCCAGCAGTCATAAACCCGAGTATTCTCAATAGTCGTTACTTTAGCGCCCCGAAAAGGATTGGCTCGAATTCCGAAGATTTGATATCAGGCCGAGCAGCTACCGCAGCGTGTCGTGGCGTATTGGGGTTGAGAATGGCGGGATTGCTTATTTGACATAGTTACCAATCTCGTCTGAATCGGGCGTCTGTAGAGTACACGTATCGCGACGATTGGTGCCGAAGGGGCAGGAGTGCTGTTGGTGGTGTTCGTTAGCCGTTCCGAGCCGAAATGTTTGCCGCGTTCGATTGTTGCCGGTGTTTGTGCCGTGGCTTGAGCTTCTTCGGGAGTAGGGACTCGCGTGCCCGAATTCCAGATGCCGTGCAGGAAAGAGCTACGAAAATCGATCTACGTCAGTCAATCTAGAATTCCGATGATTTTGCACGAAGCCTTTGTGGGTAGTGGCTTCGGGTGATCACATGAATGTCGATTCATACCAGGGAATGTCGAAACACTCGGATTCCCGATCCGGATATCTGAGCATGCTCAGATCGACGTGCACGCGGCGAGTGCGCGCACGTCCGCAACGTGCTCGATATCCATCACCAGCGCCTTGAGCTGATGAACCTTCTCGCGAGGCAACACGATCGACGCGTTGTCTTCGAACTTGCCGATGATTTCCGCCTCGCTCGCCGGATTGGCCTGCGCGCCGCGATTGGCCGCCATCCGGTGCTCGAAGATACGGGCGTCCTTCAGCTTGATCCTGACCCACCCGGGGAATGAACCGGGATAGCCGGTATCGTCGGATTCCGTGAATTTCAGCCTTTGGGCCAGCTTCAGGATGCTGTCGTCCTTGATGGTTTCGTCGCTGAACTCCCTGAGCCCGACCTTGCCCCGGTGCAGCATCACCGACACGACGTAAGGCAGGCTGAACTTGGCCGTGTACGCCGTTTTCGGCACGTAGCGATCTTCCCGCGGGTGGCAAAGCAGCTCGGCCTGCATCGGTGAAATGATGCATTCGATTTCCTCGATGTCATCCAGCGCGAACGGATGCGCCTGGCGGATCTCCTTCACGCAATCGAGAAACGCCTGCGTGTGATGGCAGCAGGGGTACAGCTTGTACGCGATGTCATTCACTTCCCACGTGGTCCCGAGATTGGCCACGGCTTTATTCAGGTCGTAGTTGCCTTCCGGCAGAAAGGAATTGAAGAAGCCGTATCGCCCCTCGAACACCGTGTTCGGGCCGGTGACGCCTTCCTCGGCAAGGAGGCTTGCGATGATCCCGCTGTACGCCGCCCACCCGGGCTGAATCTGCTTGAGCGAGGACTTCGCGTTCAGGCACTCGAGAATGCCCGACGCCTGGCTGCCCGCGATGCCCAGCGCATTGCATTGCACGCCGGCGTCCAGGCCGTTCAGCTTGCCGGCGATCAGCACCGCGCCGAAGATCCCGACCAGCGACGTCGCATGGTAGCCCCTCATGTGGAAGACGCCGGGCGCGGCCATGCCGAGCCGCGTCGTCGTTTCGTAGCCGGCGACGACGGCAGTGAGGAAATCCCTTCCGCTGGCCCCGACCGATTCCGCGACGGCGAGGCTCGCGGGCACGACCACCGAACTGATATGGATCACCGAACCTTGATGCGTGTCGTCGAAGTCGGGGCCGTGGGCTGCGCTCGAATTGATCAGCGCGGCGGCGGCCGCGGAGAACTTGCCCGTGCCGCCAATGATCGACGATTCGGGGTGCGTGCCGATTCGCGCCATGGCTCGTTTGACCGCCTGCGCGGTGTCGTCTTGCGATGCGGCGAGGCAGATGCCGATCGTGTCGAGCACGTGCAGCCTGGCGTTGGCCAGTGCGTCGGCGGGGATGTCGGCGAAGTCGAGGTTCCGGGAGAACTGGATGAGTTGTTCGGAGAGGGTCATGTCAGGTATTTCGCAGTGTCGCTCGCATTACGCGATTGTCTGAATGTCGGGGTTCGCGGGTCGATGCGTCGAACGGGTCAACGCGTGTGCGTCCCGCTCGTTTCGCGGCGCGGCAACGCGTCTTCGCGGATCATGGCGGCCGCTTTCTCGCCGATCATGATGCAGGGCGCGTTGGTGTTGCCGGCGTTGATCGTCGGCATGATTGCGCCGTCGGCGACGCGCAGGCGCTGCACGCCGTGAACCCGTAGCCGCGGGTCGACGACCGCCATCGCATCCACGCCCATCTTGCAGGTTCCGACCTGATGCCAGCCGCAGTTGCCGATGGTCTTGAGATGCTCGAGCAGGCGTTCATCGGTGGTGGCGCCGGGGCCCGGCGAAATTTCTTCGACGACGCGCTCGGCCATCGGTCGGGCCGCCATGATTTCGCGCATCCGGCGCACGCCGCGCAGCGTGCGGATCGCGTCGTCCGGTGCCGCCAGGTAGTTGGGCTGGAACACGGGCGCTTCCAGCGGATCGGGCGAGGCGAGGTCGACCCAGCCGCGCGACGCCGGATTGAGCAGCACCACGCCGGCACTGAGGCCCGGGAAGCGGTCGACGATGACCGCGCCCTTCGGATGGAACGTGTAGGACAGGGGCCGCAGCACCAATTGCAGATCAGGTTGCCCGAGATCCGCGGAGCTGCGCACGAAGGCCGCGCCCTGCGATGCGGAGATCGCCAGGACGCCGGTGCGCGTCAGCAGATAGCGCGCGCCTTCGACATATTTGCGCAGCCCGGAAAGGCGCTGGTTATACGAGCTTCCCGGCGTGACTTTCCAGATCATTGGCGCAAACCAGTGGTCCTGGAGGTTTTGTCCCACGCCCGGCAGGTCCACGCGCGTGTCGATGCCCTTGGCCTGCAGTTTCGCGCCGTCGCCGATGCCTGACAGCATCAGCAGGTGAGGCGAATTGAGCGAGCCTGCCGAGATCACGATTTCCCGCGCCGCCTCGATGATTCGCCGCTCGCCGTTCTGCAGGATCTCGATGCCGGTCGCCACATTGCCTTGTATCACCACGCGCAGGACGCGCGCATTGCCGAGGACCGTCAGGTTCCGGCGCTGCAGGTGAGGCTCGATGAAGGCGTTGAAGGACGTCTCGCGGCGTCCGTCGCGAATCGTGTGCTGCTGAAAGTCGACGCCCTCGTAAGGCGGCGCATTGAGGTCCTTGATATGGGGAATGCCGATACTGTCGGCGGCGCGGATGAAATCCTCGATCGCGGGGCTGCGGGTGACGGGATCGGACACCCGCAGCGGACCGTCCGCGCCGTGATGCTCGCTGGCGCCCCGCGCATTGGACTCGGAACGCTTGAAGTAGGGCAGGACGTCTTCCCATCCCCAGCCGTCGTTGCCGAGGCTTTTCCAGCGTTCGTAATCCAGCGGATTGCCGCGGATATAGACCATGCCGTTGACGGCGCTGGTGCCGCCCATCGTGCGCCCGCGCGGCCAGTAGATCTTGCGGTCGTGAATCTGCGGGCCGGCTTCGGTGAAATACGACCAGTTGTAGCGCTTTTCCAGAAACAGCCGCCCCATGCCCGCCGGCGAGCGAATCCAGAAATTGTCGGCCGGCCCGCCGGCCTCGATCAGCAGCACCCGGTTCTGCGGATCCTCCGACAGCCGGCTGGCAACCGGGCAGCCCGCCGAACCGGCACCCACGACGATGTAGTCATACATTTCCATGCGCGTTTTCCTTGTGCCCGGGAAGGGCGTCATCTCCCGCGGCGGCTTCAGCTCGACAGTTGTTCTGCATAACTGACCGGTACGCCGATCGACTTGATTTCGACATAACCATCGAAACCTTCGATGCCGGCCTCGCGGCCGATCCCGGACTTCTTCCTTCCGCCGAGCGGCGAGTGATAGCCCGCGCTGGCGCCGTTGATGTCGATTGCACCGGTCCTGATGCGTCTCGCGACGTTCACGGCCCGTTCGGTGTCGGCGGAGAACACGGCGCCGTGCAGCCCGTACGCCGAGTGGTTGGCGATCGCCACGGCTTCGTCGTCGGTGTCGAAGGACAGGATCGAGATCACCGGGCCGAAGATTTCTTCCTGCGCGATCACCGCATCCTGGTCGACGTCGGCGAAGATCGTGGGCTCCATGAACCAGCCGCGCGTGAGCCCCTTCGGCCGGCCACCGCCGAGCACGAGCCGGGCTTCCTGTTTGCCTTTCGCGATATAGCCTTCAACCCGATCGCGTTGGCGGGCACTGACGAGCGGCCCGATCTGGGTCAGCGGGTCGAACGGATCGCCGACCGGCATCGAGCGAACCATCTCGACGAACGCGTCGATCAGTTCGTCCTTGCGGTGTTTCGAGACGAGCAGGCGCGTCTTGTTGCTGCACACCTGGCCCGAGTTGCGCAGCGAGCCCATCCGCAGCGACTCCACCGCCTTGCCGATATCGGCATCGTCGAGCACGATGGCGGGCGATTTGCCGCCCAATTCGAGCGTGATGCGCTTGATCTCGTTTCCGCACAATGCGCCGAGGCGCTGGCCGGCGGCGCTGGAACCCGTGAACGAAACCTTGTCGACCTCCGGATGCATGCAGAGGTACTCGCTGACCTCGCGGTCGGCAGGGAGAACGTTCAGTACGCCCTTCGGCAAGCCGGCCTTCTCCGCGAGTTCGGCCAGCAGATAGGCGTCGAGCGGCGTTTCGGGCGCGGGCTTGAGGATGACCGTGTTCCCGGCCAGCAGCGCAGGGGCGAGTTTCAGGACCGCTATCTGCAGCGGCGCGTTCCATGGCACGACAGCGGCAACGACGCCGAGGGGTTCGCGTAACACGAGGCCGTTGCCGGTCGCGGTGAGGCGGACCTGCGAAAACGGATAGTGCGGCGCCACCTCCAGGAACATGCCCAGCATGCTGACGGGCCCGCCTGCCTGCATCCATCGCGAGATCGAGATCGGGCAACCCATCTCCTCGGTGACGAGGTGCGCGATCAGGCTTTCGTGCTCGATCAGCAACTCGCGCAACCGGGCCATCACGTCCATGCGCTGGTGCAGCGACAGGCGCGGCCACGGGCCATGGTCGAATGCATGGCGGGCAGCGGCCACGGCGGCATCCGCGTCCACTTTCGACGCGGAGATGACGCTGGCCATCTTCTCTTCGGTCAACGGGGACACGAGATCGACGAAGTGCGTGGAGTCGGGTTTGACCCATTCTCCACCGATGTACAGCCGGTCGTTTCGGCCTTCCCAGATCATGATTGTTCTCCGCCCGTCGCGCTCAGCCCTTGATGTACTGGTCGAAGTTGTCGCCGAAGCTTGCACCCGCGCCGAGCGGTTCGGCGCGAACGACGGCGGCCAGCAGCGTGGCCGGCTGGCCGCCGGTTTCGCGCCAGCTGTGCTTGACTCCGCGATCGACGATCAGGTCGCCCGCCTTGAGCTCCACGCTGCCCGTTTCGAGTTCGAGGAGAACCTTGCCGCTCAGGACAACGACATAATCGATCGTGTCGGTCGTATGCCAGGCGGAGGGCGCATCGGACGAGGACGGAGAAAACAGCAGGAAGAACGTCGAGCTGGAAAAAGTGTCCGTGCCGAACGGTGCCGCCGCCTCATCGTTGCCGGCGTTGCTGACCGGATAGCCGTCCGTTTTCCAGATCACGGCCGGAACGCCCTGACATTCGGGAATCTGGTTCAGCGTCTTGTCGGAAACCACGCAGGACTTGCCTTCGTTGTCGAGGCCCGTGACGATGCGGCGATGGGTGAATGCCATTGTTTTCTCCTGATGCGCAGCGAAGATTGCCGATCGTCGATCGATCGGTTTCGGGAATCCGGAACGGACAGGAGAAGGCTATCGGGCGGGGCCGTGCATGTCTGCTACCTGCCGAGGGGGCGCACTTACCCTAGGTCGTCGTTCGTATCGTTGCTGCGTGACCGGTTTCGTCGAGCCGGATGCGGCGCAATTTGCCTGCCTGACGTCCCGGCGAACGCGCGGCTATCGTGAAACGGCGCGCGACGTGACGCCTCGGCCGGCGCGCCGGAATGCTATTCTTTTCGCAAAGACAGCATTCGAACGATTCATGGAGACAGACGTGCGTACCAAGGTAGAAAGGTCGCCTGCTTCATCGATGGCGACGGACTGGCGATGGAGCAGCGGCTTCCAGTGGGACAGCCTGCTGGCTTCGTTCGGGCGTCCGACATTCGAAGTCGAGGTGACGCGGCTGCTGGTCGAGGCGCTGGGTGTCGACCAGGTACATATCTTTCGCGGCACGGTCGACGAACCGCAGATCGTTGCATCCATTTGCGCGAGCGGCACCGGACGGGCCGAGCAGCAGAGCGGAATCTATATCGACCAGAAGGTGTGGCGCTTCGATTCCGAGTTTTCCCGCTACGACCATGACATCGAGCACGGCCCGGCCGTCTTTCGCTTCGATACCGTACGCACCAAGAGCCAGGAAATGCGGGATTTCTACGAGTTCGTGGACGTGGGCGAGCGGGTCGTCGTGATTGGCGACAGTCCTTCCGGGAGGCTCTATCTGGCTGGCATCCGGTCACGGTCACGCGGATGCTTCACGGCGGACGAGGAGCACCGGTTGCGCCTGCTCGGCGAGATGGCCTTTCCGATGGTGGCGCGGCATTACGCGTTGCAACGGGAGAAGCAGGCGATGTCCAGGGCGCTGACGTCACTGCCCATCATCGAACGGTGCCTGTCGTTGTGTCGCGAGAATTTTTCGAAGCGGGAAGGCCAGGTGGCCGCGCGCATGCTCTACGGCCTGTCGACGGAAGGCATCGCACTGGACCTGGGCATCAGTGCCGATACGGTCGTGTGCTATCGGCGTCGCTTCTATCAGCGTTTCGGCATCGGCTGTTTTCGCGACCTGGTCATCTGGTACATGGACCTGTATGGCGCGGTGGGGCATTACCTGGAACCGAACTAGGCATGCCGTTCGGTTCTGGCGGGCCATCGGCCCGTACCACCGAACGGCGAATCGATCGGCGCGGGAACGCCGAACGGATTCGCCACTGAGCGTGTATCGGTCAGGGCTTGCGGTAGTACTTCGGATAGTACTGGGCGACCACCGGCGTCGATTCCGCCCACGTCCGGCAACGGTTGATGAAAAAAGGCGGTGCATCGTTGCCGAACGTCGTGTCGACCTGGTCGGGCGCGAACTGCAACTGATACGCGAAGATCGTCTGGTAGGCGGTCGTCGCCATCGACAGGATCAGGTCTCTCAGGTGCGTGCAACTCCGCACGCCGCCGAGGGTGTCGTCAACGGCACGCCGGAAACCGCGCGTCAGCGATTTTCCGACGAGGCCCTGCGTGGGATCGTTCGCGCCCGGGCAATACGCGAACGGCGTCGCGGGCATCGACGTGGCCACTTCGTGAATCTTCAGGTCGTTGTCGACGGTCAGTCTTGCACACATGTTGTGATACGGCGTGCCGGCGGGCAGCGTGCCGCGCTCGCGATCCACACTGTCGTAACCCTTCTCGTCGACGATCTCTCCTTCGATGTCCCACAGGCCGTCGTCGCGTAGAAAACCTCGGGTAATGACGCGCCGCTCGTGCAACATCTGTCGTGGTTGGGGAGGAGGCAGCTTCATTTCGTCATTTCCTTCGGAGCGGGGCGGGGGCGTTGCGTTGAACGGCATCGATGGTTGGGGGAACGGCGATCGCGGTGCACATGCGACCGCGGCGTGGCAGGGGGCGAAGCTGCGGTGATGAATCGACATCGCGACCGGTGCGGCGCTTCGTGCCGCAGGTGCGATTTTAACCTACCTTCCGTTAGGCTGGATTGCCGAGGAAGATCGAGCGGAATGGATGCGCCGGCCAGCGGCTATGGCCGCTGTGCTTTCATCGAAACCTCCGTGTGCGCATGACTCCGGCGTTTCAGCGGGATCGGGAAATCAAATCGAAAAGAGCGGCCGGGATGCTTGCAGGCAGAGGTCGGCCGCCTGCGACGTCAGAGCGTCGTATAGCCGCCGTCGACTACCAGTTCCGCACCCGTCACGTAGGACGACTCGTCGCTTGCAAGGAAGAGCACGACGTTCGCGACTTCCTCGGGCTTGCCCGGGCGGGACAGCGGAATCCTGGACAGCACGGCCTTGACGATCTCGGGATCCTCGAACAGATACGCGCTCTGCGGGGTATGGATCAGGCCCGGGTGCACGGAATTCACGCGAATGCCGAACGCCGCGAGATCGACGGCGGCACCTTTCGACAGGAGGCGGTTCGCCCCTTTCGATGCGCCGTAGCCAGGATGCAGGTTGGGGAAACAGATCATCCCGGCGATCGACGACATGTTCACGATCGATCCACCACCGGCCTTCTTCATTTGGGGCAGCACCGCCTTGATGCCCAGGAACTGGCCATTGAGGTTCAGCGCGATCAGCTGGCTTAGCCCGTCGAGGGTGGCCTGGTCCCAGGTCTCCGGGGTCCCGGGCAATCCCGCGTTGTTCACGAGGACGTTCACTTGCCCCCATTGCGTCAGCGTCTTGTCGACGGCCGCCTGCCAGTCGCCTTCCTGCGTGACGTCCAGCCGGGCGTGATCTGCGGTCAGGCCTTGCTCCCGAATCTCCGCCGCAACCTGCGCGGCTCCATCCTCGCGGAGATCCGTGACCAGGACATTCGCACCTTCCAGCGCGAGGCGTCGCGCGCTGGCGGCGCCCATGCCGCTGGCAGCGCCGGTGATGATCACGGTTTTTCCGAGCATTCGATTCATTCAAGTCTCCTGGAAATGTTGTTCTTGACTCTGTTTTTAATGCAGGACTACTTATCGAGAAAGCTGGGCGACTCGAGGAAACTGCCGCAGGTAACGTCCGGTGTGCGTCGTGAGCCGGTGAGTGGCTCAGCCGCGCAATGCCAGTCGTGCAGCGGACTGGACGGTGGCAGCGCAGGGTACGAACACGGACATCGCGTCATGTCCGGGGCAATCGAGTGCTTGTGCAGCGTATCCGCATCGAGTCGCCCCGTAAATTCGCATTTTTAGAATTGTCGCTTCGACGAGCCCGAATCGCTGCATGTCGCAGTCGATTTGTTCCGGGCGATGGAATCGGATTGCCGAATCGCGATCGCCATGGGGGGCGTGGATGTCGGCGCGCAGCGCAGAAGCGGACCGCGACCGCGTTACGTGTCGTGCGACTGGGCCGACAGCGCGCCGGCCACGTCCCGACGTTCTTCGGATGGCGTGGACTGGCGCCGATATTGCAGCGGGGAACAGGACATCGTCCGCTTGAACGCGGTGCTGAACGCGCTTTCGGATTCGTAGCCGAGCGAAAAGGCGATCGACGAGACGCTCTGCTCGCCGTCGCGCAGGAGATTCGCGGCCGTCAGCATGCGCCATCGCGTGACATAGCCGATGGCCGTCCCGCCTTCGAGCTCCTTGAACCGTTGCGCGAAACCCGAACGCGACATCCCGGCGATCTTCGCCAGTTCCGCCAGCGTCCAGGGATGGGCCGGATCGGCATGGATCGCGCGAATGGCCGCACCGATCTGCCGGTCGGACAGCGCCAGGAACCAGCCGGGAGACAGGCTGGTCGAGGTTTCGAGGTGGAGCCGCAGTACCTGCACCAGCATGCAGTGAACGAGGTGCGTGGCCATCAGCGCGGAACCCGGCCGTTCCTGGCGGACTTCCTCGGCAAGCTGCTCCAGCGACCAGCGCAGCACTTCCGCATGACCCGTTGCGCTCGGGACATTGACGATCGCCGGCAGCGTGTCGAACAGCGGCGCGGCGTGGCTTGCGGAAACGTCGAAGCGGCCGCTGATCAGCAGCACCTCGCCGCCGCCGTTCCAGACCGCCACGCCGTCGCGGGCCGCGGCATCCATGACCGGCTGGCAGTCGGCGGGCGGCAACGCGGGATCGGACGCGAGCACGAACCGTCGGCCGCTGTTCAGCAGGAAGCAGTCGCCCGGGTTGAACCGGACGGGTTCGGCAAGGTCGTCGACGATGCCCCAGCAACTGCCGCGGACCACGGCGGTGAACTTGATGCCCGGATTGGCCGGAAACGAAAAGGACCAGTCTCCCGCCGCATCGAGCGATGCGTAGAACTGGCTGCGCGGCTTCAGGAGCGTGAGTACGTCTGACAAGGGATCCATCGAGGGCGTCCTGGACGATCTACAAAGAATGACAGACTTTATCGTATGGAGTGTCCAGGGTTCAACCGCTAATCTTGAGGGCGTCGAAGGAGGCGGCGTGCCGATCTCCTTCATGTCCCTGGAGCGCCGGGCTTGCGGCCCGGATTGGCATTCGGCAGTCGTTGCACGCTCCTTCAGCCCGATGGTGGGCGGACACGGCAAGGAGAAGGTTCATGAGCAAGGTGTGGTTCATTACCGGCGCATCGTCGGGATTCGGGCGGGCGCTGGCGGAAGCGGTGCTGGCCGCCGGCGACAGCGCCGTGCTGGCGGCTCGCCGGGGCGATGCGCTCGACGCGATCGTCGGCCGGCATGGCGATCGTGCGCTGGCGGTATCGATGGACGTGACGAACGCCGACGCGCGGCAGCGGGCCGTTCGTGCGGCGCTGACGCGCTTCGGGCGTGTCGACGTGCTCGCGAACATCGCGGGCCGGGGATCGTGCGGGGCGGCGGAAGAATTTTCGGGCGAGCAGCTTCGCGAACAACTGGAGCTCAACTTCATCGCTCCCGTCGAGCTGACGCGGGAAGTGTTGCCCCATATGCGCGCACGGGGCGCCGGACACATCCTCAACCTGACCAGCATCGCGGGTCTCGCGCCCATTCCGGCCTGCGCGCTCTATTGCGCGGCGAAGTTCGCGCTCGAAGGATGGAGCGAGACACTGCATCAGGAGGTCGGGCCGCTGGGCATCCGCGTGACGATTGTCGAGCCGGGTGGTTTCCGGACGGAATTCAACGGCGCGGCGATCATGCGGCCCGATCGATCCATCGACGCCTACCGGCCGACGGTCGAGCCGATTCTGCAGTTCCTCGAGAGCGAGAGCGGCCGGCAGCCGGGGGACCCGGACAAGGCTGCGCGCCTGATGATCGAAGCGGTCAACAGCGATACGCCGCCGCTGAGACTGATGCTCGGCGCCGATGCGTATCAACTCTGGGAACAGACGGCGGCCGCGCGCGATGCCGATATTTCCGCTTGGCGCGAGAAGGGCGAGGCGACGGCCTACGACGACGCGCAACCGACGCCGATCGGCGGCGCTTGAGCGCGACCGTCCCCATTCATTGAATCAGGAGTGCAAAGGAATCGATATGAGCAAGAATCCAAAAGTCTGGTTGGTCACGGGTGCATCGTCGGGCTTCGGCAAGGCGCTGGCCGAGGCCGTCATCGCCAACGGCGACAGCATTGCCATCACCGCTCGTCGCCTGGATCGGCTGCAAGCCATCGCGCAGGGTCATGAAGACCGCGTGCTCCCGCTGGCCGTGGACGTGACCGACGCCGCCGCGCGCGACAAGGCCGTGGCCGACACGCTCGCGCGCTTCGGTCGCATCGACGTGCTGGCCAACGTCGCCGGGCGAGGGGTGGCCGGCGCTTGCGAGGAGTTCAGCCTCGATCAACTGCGTGAGCAGATGGAACTGAATTTCTTCGCCGCTGCCGAGATGACCCGCGCGGTGCTGCCGCAGATGCGCGCGCAGGGCTCGGGCCATGTGCTCACCGTGAGCAGCATCGCGGGGCTGGTGTCGATGAATGCCGCGGGCCCGTATTGCGCAGCGAAATTCGCGATCGAGGGCTGGACCGAGGCGCTGGCCATCGAGGCCCGACCGCTCGGCATTCACGTCACGCTGGTCGAACCCGGCGCGTTCCGCACCGAGTTCGCGGGCGACGTCAACATGCGGCCCGTGCAGCGCATCGATGCTTACCGGCCCGTGGTCGAGCCGTTCGAAGCCTATCTCGAACACTCCGCCGGCAAGCAGATGGGCGACCCTGCCAAGGCCGCGCGGCGCATGCTGGAAGTCGTCGCGAGCGACGCCCCGCCGGTGCGCCTGATGCTGGGCCGGGATGCGTTTTCGATCTGGGATGCGACCATCGCCAAGCGGATTCAGGACATCGACAGCTGGCGGGCAAGCGGCGAAGACACCGCATTCGACGGTGCCGAGCTGGAGGAAATCCGGCTGTAACGCGGTTGCAGCGGGAAGGAAGAGGGGCCGGTCGATGAAGTCGACCGGCCCCTCTTTCGTCAGGATGACCGGCACCCGCATCCGCGAATCGACCGGGCAGGGTTCAACGCGCTCAGAGCGCCTGCGCGGTGTTCTTCACGGCGCCCGGAATGGCCGTGTCCTCGCCACGTGTGCGCCATACGCCGAGATCGCGGTTGCGCGACGCGACGGCGCCGTCCCACAGCTGGTAAGCATCCTCGCCCAGCATCAGGCGAACCGGCGCGGTGTCGCCCGCCACCATGTCGACCACCACCTGCATGCCCTTGACCGGGTCGCCCATCTGCTGGCCGTTCTGCGTGGTGTAGTACTCGTCCATCCCGGCATCCAGCGGCGCGTAGGCGGCGATCCGCTGTTCGGCCTTCATCGCCGCGCTGCCCGCGAAGCCGGTGCGGAACGCGCCCGGCTCGACCAGCGTCACGCGGATGCCGAACGGCTTGACCTCGTGGTGCAGCGCCTCGGTGAAGCCTTCCAGCGCAAACTTGGACGCGTTGTACAGGCCGCTGCCGGGAAACGCGACCAGGCCGGCAATGCTGGTCAGGTTGAGGATATGGCCCGACTGCCGCGCGCGCATCTGCGGCAGTACTTCGCGCGACAACTCCGCGGCAGCGAAGAAGTTCAGTTCCATCTGGGCGCGAATCTGGGCGGACGTGAATTCCTCGAGCGCGCCGTACGAGCCGGCGCCTGCGATATTGGCCAGCACGTCGATGCGCCCGAATTTCTCGTTCGCGGCCTTGAGCGCGGCGGCGCGTGCGGCGGCGTCGGTCACGTCCAGTTGCAGCGCCAGCGCGCGCTCGCCGTGAGGGGCGGCGATGTCCTGCAGCGACGCCAGGCGGCGGGCGGTCAGCACCGCGCAGTCGCCGGCGGCCAGTACCAATTCGGCGAGTGCTTTGCCGAAACCGGACGATGCGCCGGTGATGAACCAGATCTTGTTCATTTCGATTCCTTGAAAATAGGCGTTGGATCTGTCTTGCGATGGGGGCAAGACGAAATCGGGAGGGTGCTCCGGAAGCGGCCGCGCGCCTGCGTGGTGCGGCCTTGGGCCGGGCCGGCCGGTACAGGTCCAGGTGCGTGCCGATGGGCGCGATGGGACGATCCCGTGTGCCGGCGGGCGCGGTCTTGTCGAATGATTCCGGGGCATTGACGAACGGCATGGCGTGCGCAGACGCACGCTGCCAAGGCAGTCAACGATATTCACTGACGGCCGAACGATCCATGCTTCAACGTCTTTATTTTCTTTTCGATCGTACAAGCGTGGCCGCGGGCCTTCTGCCGGACAGGTCGCAGCGGCTTTGAGCGTGGGCGATTCGACGGGCCGCTGGCGTGTGGGCTTGAGACTGCCCGCGTCGTCGGCGAATCCTGTTCGCGGTCGTGATGCGGGGCCCCGGTGGGGGCAGGTCAGCTTGGGAAAGTCGATGAAGCAGCGGGGTGTGACAACTCATCGCGCCCGTTTTGCTATGGAACGTCTGGAAGACCGGAAGCGGGAAATGCTTCGTTGGCGGCGCGGTGGATGTCCTGGCGCAGAACGGCTCGACCCTCACGGCCGGTTGCGTTGCAACGGTGACGCGACTGCGTACCCGGCGGCACGCAGCCAGACATGGCCATCTCGCGGTGGTTCGACGGGAGCCGATGCCGGGCCCGTTCGGCGCTGCCGACGGACCTGCAACGGCCGCGCCGGCGTTACTTGAAGAAGTCGGTGACGTAATCCGGCAGCGGCATTTCGGCAAGGCGGCGGGCCTCGTCCGGTGCGACGCCGTAGAGCCGCATCAGGCATTCGACCGTTTCGGCGGTGATCTGCGCACTCGGGCCGCCATCGAGAATCCGCGTCATCGCACTGATCAATGCGGCAATCGTGATGTCTGCCGCGGTGTCGATGTACTGAATCGAGAACCGCTTTTGCTCGGTTCCGTCGCCGATGTCTTTCGACGCGCGAACCACGAACGTCTCGTTCATCTGTCGATGCGAATCCTGCGCCCGCACGATGAAGCGCCCCCACACGGGATCATGGACCGCCTTGGTCAGGAACATCTTCTGCACGTGACTGATCGCGACGGCCCGGTCCGTCTCGCGTGCCGAGATTTCGTCCGTGATGACGCCGATCTCCGATGCACGCTGCGCGAATACCGCCTTGGCAATCTCGTCCTTCGACTCGAAGTGGTTGTAAAAGGAGCCGAAACCGACATCGGCCTGCCTCGTGATCTCTTCGATCGTGCAGAGGTCGAAGCCCTTTTCCGCCATCAGGGTGTGCGCTGCTTCGATGAGCTTGCCTCGCGTCGCCAGGCGCGATCGCATGCCGCGCGGCATCGGCGCATCGCTGTCGCTGTGCAGGGGGGCTTTGGCAGGCGCTTTCGTTCGTGTCTTCCTGACGGACGAGGTTTTGGGAGCAGCGGGCTTGGGGGCCGTCTTGGTGCGCGTCACTGCGCGTGGTTTGGTTCGATCATCCATCTCGTAAGCCAGGTTAGCCGAAGCGCGCCGTGCAGAACTTGCCGCAGAACCGCGCACGGACACGATTTCCATGCCGGCGCACCGGCGCTGCGACAAGAACGGCTTCATTGCTGAACAACGTCTGGTGTGCGCTAAAGCAATATCGGGAACCGAACAAGCGTATCACCCTTTGAGTCGATATCCAACGCGCGGCGGCGGTGCCGACTAGACCGGCCTGACGCTCGTGAGCCGATGGTAGGCGCGGTCGAAATACAGCAGGCCGCCCGCTTGAGACCCGTTCCCGATCCCGACGACCTGGCAGAACAGGATGCCGTGCGTGCCGACTTTCTCGATGCGGTCGATCTTGCAATCGAAGCACACCAGGCTGTCGGGCAGCACCGGCGAACCGGTCTCCAGGTACTCGTAATTGGTCTGCGCGAACCGGTCCTCGACCGACGCACGCGTCTGCCCGCTGAACAGCCGCGAGACATGTTCCTGCTCGGCACCGAGCACGTTCACGCACAGCACGCCGTTGGCCTCGAAGCGGTCGTACTGGTGGCTGCTCTGATTCATGCAGACGAGCAGTGTGGGCGGGCTGTCCGTGACGCTGCATACCGCCGATGCTGTAAAGCCGCCCAGGCCAGCGAGGCCATTCGTCGTCACGACATTGACGGCCGCACCCAGCCGCGACATTGCATCCCGAAATTCCGTTGGCATCACCATGACTTGTCTCCTTGAGTTCGATTGCACCCTGCTGGCCAGCTCCGCGGAGTGATGAAAAAATCATAGATGATGATTTCATCAGTTTCAATCGCCGGAGCAGGTAAACGTGGCTGGGGAAAACCCCATTTGACTCTTCGCGAATGTGATCGTTAAATCATAACTGATGACATCATCAGTCTACGGGTCGACGAGATTCGAGTCCGGCCGGGGTGGCATCTGACGAGATAGAGGGGACAGCGATGTACGTCGTGGTGGACAGGCAATGGCGGATCAGGGTCTCGGACGGGCTGGACGTCAGCCGGCTGGCGCTCCTCGTGCACCAGCCGCGTACCGAGTTGCAGCATGTGCGCGCGGTGCTGGACGGTGTCGCGGTTGGCGTCGACGCGGATTTCGCATCGATCTCGCTGGCCTGGCTGAAGTCGGAATGCCTGCGCGCCGGGTCGAGCGGGGGGCAGCGCTTTGCACGGTTGATGGAGCAATTGCATCGGATCGGCATCAACGAGGAGGGTGTCGGAACCATACGCATCCCGATTCGGTGGAATCAGGTCGATCGGACCGAACCGGGCAGCGATGAAGCCCGGAACGGGGCGGTCTGCCAGGTCTACATCGTCGACACGGCGGAGCGGTTCAACTGCCACGGCAATCAGCCGGTGCTGCAGGCGGCCATCGGCGCGGGAACGAAGTCGATCCGGTCGGGTTGCCACGGCGGTGGATGCGGCATCTGCAAGATCAGGGTGCTGCATGGCAGCTATGCGTCCGGCCCGATGAGCCGGGCGCACGTCAGCCCGACGGCCGGTGAAGGCAGCGACGTGCTGGCGTGCCGGATCTACCCGCTGTCGAACCTGGTCGTCGAGCTGCTCGGAAAATCGAAGGAACGCTGCACGATCAAAAGCAGTTAGTTATCCATAATCATGAAGGAGGGGATGATGGGTGTGATGAGAATCGGTCACGTGGCCCTGCGAGTGCTCGACCTCGATCGGGCGCTGCATCATTACGTGACGGTGCTGGGCCTGCAGAAAAGCCATGTCGACGCGCGCGGCACGGTCTATCTGAAGGGATGGGACGAGTGGGATCTCTATTCCGTTTCGCTGACGCAAGCGGATCGATCCGGCGTCGAGCACATCGCGTACAAGGTCGAGAAGGAGGCCGATCTCGACACGCTGGCGGCGAGAGTCGAGGCAGCCGGCGTTCGGGTGACCGAGCATGCGGCGGGGCATCTCGAGCGGTGCGGGCGTGCCATCGGCTTCACGCTGCCCAGCGGGCATCTGATGTACCTGTACGCGGACAAGGAGTTTCGCGGCAAGAGCGTCGGCACGCTGAATCCGGAGCCCTGGCCCGATGGCCTCGAAGGCGCGGCGGTGCATTGGCTCGATCACGTGATGCTGATGTGCCCGGTCGACCCGGAGGCTGGCATCAACACCGTCGAGGAGAACACGCGCTTCCTCGGCGAGGCGCTCGATTTCCATCTGGCCGAGCAGGTGCTCGCCGGGCCCGATCACTCGGTGCAGGCCGCGGTGTGGATGTTCCGGGGCTGCAAGCCTCACGATCTGGCCATGGCCGGCGGCCCGGTTGCCGGCCTGCATCACGTGGCGTTCTACCTCGACAGCTGGCACGACGTGCTGCGCGCGGCCGACGTGCTCGGCAAGCATCAGGTGAAGATCGACGTCACGCCGCAGCGCCACGGCATTACCCGTGGGCAGACGACCTACTTCTTCGATCCGTCGGGCAATCGCAACGAGATGTTCGCGGGGCTCGGCTACTACGCGCAGCCCGACATGCCGCCCATCACCTGGCATGTGGAGGACATCTGGCGCGGCATTTTCTATCACCAGGGCGAACCGAGACCGGATTTCATCGAGGTCTACACCTGACCTGCGCGGTCGGTCGCGTCATCCGGCGCGACCGCGAGGCAGCGGATTTACAGCAGGTTGGCAGGGCAATTGCATTCAAGGAACAACGAGATGAACGAGACAGCAGCGACCCGGAACGACCCCGAAATCGGGCGCTCGATCCGTGCGGGCGGCATTACCACGAACTACCACGACGAAGGAAGCGGGCGGCCGGTGCTGCTGATCCATGGCTCCGGGCCGGGCGTCACCGCATGGGCGAACTGGCGGCAGACGCTGCCCGCGCTGGCCGAGTTCTGCCGGCCGATCGCGCCGGACATCGTGGGCTTCGGTTATACCGAGCGCCCGGATGGCGCAACGTATGGCAAGCGGCTCTGGCTCGAGCATCTCGTCGGCTTTCTCGATGCGCTCGGGCTGACCGAGGTGGACGTGATCGGCAACTCGTTCGGCGGCGCGCTCGCGCTGACGCTGGCGACGACCTTCCCCGAGCGGGTCGGCAAGATCGTGTTGATGGGAAGTGTCGGCGTGCCGTTCGAACTGACGCCCGGGCTCGATGCGGTGTGGGGGTACGAGCCGTCAAAAGAGAACATGCGGAATCTCCTGCACACGTTCGCCTACAACCACGGGATGCTGACCGACGCGCTCGCCGATTCGCGTTACGAGGCCAGCATCCGGCCCGGGTATCAGGAGACTTTCGGCCGGATGTTCCCGGCGCCCCGCCAGCAAGGCATCGACGCGCTGGCCGTGCCGGACGAAAAACTGTCGGCCATCCGCCAGCCGACGCTGATCGTGCACGGGCGGGAAGACAAGGTCATCCCGGCCCGGACCAGCGAGCGGCTGTTCCAGCTGATTCCGCATGCGGAGCTGCACATGTTCTCCGAATGCGGGCATTGGGTGCAGATCGAGAAGGCCGCGAAGTTCAATCAACTGGTCCGGAATTTCCTGACGTCGTGATGCGTTCGCGCGGCAGCTTGAAGGTTTCGGCAAAAAACGCCTCACCAGGCAAACATGAGAGGTGACACATGAAGATTAACTACTTCCAACAGGTTCCTTATCGGGACTTGCCGGCCGATTTCGAAACGAAACACGAATCGGTCGTCACGACGCCCTATGGGCTCACGACGCCGCAAGGCATCCGGGGCGCCTATCGCGATGCGCTCGACGAGATGATGTATGCGGCGCGCGCCGGCTTCGACGGGCTCGCGATCACCGAGCACGGGCAAAGTTCGTACGACATGATGCCGAACCCGGATCTGTTCGAGGCCGTGCTGGCCTACATGACCGAAGTCGAAGGCATCGAGACCGCGATCTATCCGATCGGGCGCTCGCTCGGCAAGACGCTGGAGCCGCTGCGGGTGGCCGAAGAGCAGGCGATGCTCGACTGCATGTCGGGCGGTCGTCTCATCTGCGGCTTTCCGATCGGCCTGGCGTACGACGCGAACGTGAACAACGGCGTGTCGCCGCTGCAGACGCGTGCGCGCTTCGATGAAAACCTCGAGCTCATCCTGAAGGCGTGGAAGGAGCCGAAGCCGTTCGCGTGGAACGGCAAGTTCTCCCAGCACCCGGACGTGAACATCTGGCCGCGTCCGATCCAGAACGCGCCGCATCCGCCGGTCTGGATCACGGCGATCGGCAACCCGAACACGATGAAGTTCATCGTCGATCGCGACTACGGGTTCAATTACTTCGGCTGGTTCGGCGCGAAAGCCACCGGCAAGCGCATTTTCGACCGGTTCCGCGAGATCGAACAGGAAGCGGGCAAGGCACCGAACCCGTACCGGATCGGCTTCATGCAGTCGATTGCGGTTGCCGAAACGGATGCGGAAGCCGAGCGGCTGTACGCACGGCATGCGGAATACTTCTTCCGCAAGGCGCTCGGCGGCATCGGGATGCACCGGCTGGCACTGCCGGGCGGCATCGACATCCGCGGGCTCGAATTCATCTTCCGCGATCCGAAGGATTTCGGCATGTACGACCGGATGAAAACGGCGACCTACCGGGATCTCCTCGAATCGGGTGCGGTCGTCGCCGGCGGGATCAGCACGGTGCGCGAGCAGCTCGTTGAATATGCACGCGAATTCGGCATCGGCAACCTGCACGCGATGCTGCAGTTCGGCTCGATGCCGAAGGAGCTCGCGCAGTACAACATCGACATGTTTACCAAATACGTGATGCCGGACCTCAAGAAGCTGTGGAGCGACAAGGGGCATCAGCATCACTGGTGGCCGGAGCGGCTGGGCGGCGTTCCGCTCGATGCTCGCCAACAACAACTCGCGGAGACACAAGCATGAACACCGAAACGATCGAATCCCCGAACCAGGCTGCCGTCAGCGTTCCGCTCGAGGAGCGCAAGGTGCCGGTGTGGGGCGGCAAAGTCACGCTTCGCGTCAAGGTTTTCGGCACAGGCGAGGATGTCGTCTATCTTCATCCGGCGGCCGGCCTCGTGATCGACGACTTCCTGATGGACCTCGCGGGCACGCATCGCATTTTCGCGATCGAGTTTCCGGGAACGAGTGCGGACGACCCTTACGCGGTGCGGCAGCTCGACGATCTTCATGACGTCGTGCTGGCGTATGAAGAAGCGATCCGCCAGCTCGGCATCGAACGGCCGATCGTCATCGGGCAAAGCTTCGGCGGCATGCTGGCAGCCGAGCTCGCGTCGACGTTCCCCACGCTGTTCCGGCAGGCCGTGCTGCTGGACCCGATCGGCCTGTGGCGGGACGACATGCCTGTCGTGCACTGGAATTCGGTGCCCGCCGAGCAGATGCCGTCGCTGCTCTTTGCGGACCCGGACAGCGAAGCCGCACGCGCGTTTCTCGCGATGCCGACCGATCAGGAATCCTTCGTGAAAACGCTGGCCGCGCGGGTCTGGACGCTGGGCTGCACCGGCTCCTTCGTGTGGCCGATTCCGGATCGTGGCCTCGCGAAACGGCTGCACCGGATCCGGATCCCGACCAAGATCATCTGGGGCCGCGACGACAAGCTCGTATCGTCCGGCTATGCGGCGGAGTTCCAGCGCCTGAT
The DNA here is from genome assembly GCF_017104665.1 of Burkholderia sp. Se-20378. Classification (NCBI taxonomy): domain Bacteria; kingdom Pseudomonadati; phylum Pseudomonadota; class Betaproteobacteria; order Burkholderiales; family Burkholderiaceae; genus Burkholderia; species Burkholderia sp. Se-20378. The sequence goes on from NZ_JAAGPG010000002.1 coordinate 25,149, forward strand.
CGCCAACAGCGAAGTCGAAATCATCGACGATTGCGGACACATCCCGCAGGTCGAGAAGCGCATCGAGACCTACCGCATCGTCAGCGGATTCCTCGGGCAAGCGAAGTAGTCGACGCACGTGCGGCGATGGGGCCGCACAAGCGGCAGGCGGGCAATACCCGCCTGCCGTTCCATCGAGGGGCTTTTCAAATGAATGTGGATCAGATTCAACACGTTGCGGACCGGCTCCGTCGGGCCGAAAGCACCGGCGATTTCATCGAGCCGCTGCACCGGGCGAACGCCGCGCTGAGCATCGACGATGCGTATGCGATACAGCAGCTCAATATTCAACGACGGATCAGCGCGGGCAGCCGGCGGGTCGGCTGCAAGATCGGCCTGACGTCGGCAGCGGTGCAGAAGCAGCTGGGCGTCGACCAGCCCGATTTCGGCGTGCTGCTCGACGACATGGCCTACGGCGACCAGGAAACGGTGCCGTGGAGCGCATTGAGCCAGCCGAAGATCGAGGCGGAAGTTGCGTTTGTGATGGGGCGGGACATCGCGTGCGACAACCCGGGGCATCTCGATCTGTTGCACGCCATCGAATACGTGCTGCCAGCGCTCGAGATTGTCGGCAGCCGGATCCGCGACTGGGAGATCGGCATCGTCGACACGATCGCCGACAACGCGTCGTCGTCCGCGTTCGTGCTGGGGAATCGTCCGGTCAAGCTGTCGGACGTGGATCTCCGGTTGTGCGGCATGGTGACGGAACGGCGCGGGGAAGTCGTCTCGCTCGGCGTCGGGGCGGCGTGCATGGGGCATCCGGTCAATGCGCTCGTCTGGCTGGCCAGGACGATGGCGGCGCGTGGCGTGCCGCTGCGGGCCGGCGATGTCGTGTTGTCCGGCGCGCTCGGCCCGATGGTGAACGTGCGGCCGGGAGACGTGTTCGAAGCGCAGATCCAGGGGCTGGGCGCGGTGCGCGCGAGTTTCGACGACGCAGAGGCATGACATGCGGGGAGTCGGCGTGTTCGGGCGAACCGGATGCGACACGGCGAATGAAACGAGTTTGAATGATCGGAGTGGACGGTGAAGTCAAAAGCGAAAGTAGCGATCATCGGGCCGGGAAATATCGGCACGGACCTGATGATCAAGGTGATGCGTCACGGCACGCACATCGAAATGGGCGCGATGATCGGCGTCGATCCGAAGTCGGACGGCCTCGCGCGCGCGCAGCGCATGGGTGTCGCGATCTCGTCGGACGGTATCGACGGGTTGCTGGCGCTCGACGTGTTCAAGGAGATCGACATCGTGTTCGACGCGACGTCGGCCGGCGCGCACAAGCGGCATAACGACGTGCTGCAGGCGCATGGCGTGCAGGTGATCGACCTGACGCCGGCCGCGATCGGCCCGTACGTGATTCCGGCCATCAACCTGGAATCGGAAAACGCGCCGAACATGAACATGGTGACGTGCGGCGGCCAGGCGACGATCCCGATGGTCGCCGCGATATCGCGCGTGACGAAGGTGCATTACGCGGAAATCGTCGCGTCGATCTCGAGCAAGTCGGCGGGGCCCGGCACGCGCGCGAACATCGACGAATTCACCGAGACGACGCGCAAGGCGATCGAACAGCTCGGCGGCGCGTCGCGCGGCAAGGCGATCATCATCCTGAATCCCGCCGAGCCGCCGCTGATCATGCGCGACACGGTGTTCGCGCTGTCCGATCCTGCCGATCAGGGCAAGATCGAGGACAGCATCGCGCAGATGGTGGCGAGCGTGCAGGCGTACGTGCCGGGCTATCGGCTCAAGCAGAAAGTCCAGTTCGACGTGATCCCGGCCGACCAGCCGCTCAACGTGCCGGGCGTCGGGCTGAAGCACGGATTGAAGACGTCGGTATTCCTCGAGGTCGAGGGCGCGGCGCACTACCTGCCGTCGTATGCCGGCAACCTCGACATCATGACCTCGGCCGCACTCGCATGCGGCGACATGATGGCGCGCAGAAGAATGGCCGCGGGCATTGCGCGCGATCACAAGGAGGCAGTGTGATGAACGACGCACGCAAGAAACTCTATATTTCCGATGTGACCTTGCGCGACGGAAGTCATGCGATCCGCCATCAGTACAGTATCGCGAACGTGAAAGCGATCGCAGCTGCGCTGGATCGCGCGGGGGTCGACAGCATCGAGGTCGCGCACGGCGACGGCATCGAGGGCTCGAGTTTCAACTATGGATTCGGCGCACACTCCGACGTCGAATGGATCGAAGCGGCGGCCGCGAGCGTGAAGCACGCGAAAATCGCCACGCTGCTGATTCCCGGCATCGGGACGATCCACGATCTGCGTAACGCGTACGATGCCGGCGCGCGCGTGGTGCGCGTGGCGACGCACTGTACCGAAGCGGACGTGTCGCGGCAGCATCTCGAATACGCCCGCGAGATCGGCATGGATCCGGTCGGTTTCCTGATGATGAGCCACATGACGACGCCGCAGAAGCTCGCGGAACAGGCGAAGCTGATGGAAAGCTACGGCGCGACCTGCGTGTATGTGGTCGATTCCGGCGGCGCACTAGGCATGAACGATATCCGCGACCGCTTCCGCGCGTTCAAGGAGGCGTTGAAGCCCGAGACACAGACGGGCATGCATGCGCACCACAACCTGAGCCTGGGCGTTGCGAACTCGCTGGTGGCGGTCGAGGAGGGATGCGACCGCATCGACGCGAGTCTCGCCGGGATGGGGGCGGGCGCGGGCAATGCACCGCTCGAGGTGTTCATCGCCGCTGCCGAGCGCCAGGGATGGCACCACGGCTGCGACCTGTACGGCCTGATGGATGCGGCTGACGACATCGTGCGCCCGCTGCAGGACCGGCCGGTGCGTGTCGATCGCGAGACGCTCGCGCTGGGCTACGCCGGCGTGTATTCGAGCTTCCTGCGCCACGCCGAACGCGCGGCGGACAAATACGGCCTGAAGACCGTCGATATCCTCGTCGAACTCGGCCGCCGGAAGATGGTGGGCGGGCAGGAGGACATGATCGTCGACGTGGCGCTCGATCTGCTGAAGTCGGCCGAGCACGAACGCGCGCATGCGGAGCCGACGATGAGCGAAGCGGGGCGTTGAGCGAGCACGTCGGCACGTCACGCCGGTGCGAGGCGACGCGCCGGCGGCGGTGCGCGTCGACGATTCATGCGCCGCCTCGGGAATGGCCGACGAGGCAGCGGCGGCGACGCTCGTACCGATCGCCGATCACGTCATCGGCCTGATGCAACGCCCGGCAGGGGATACCTGCCGGGCGTTGCATTTTGTGCAGCGAGCGGGCGTGCTCCGACGCGGAGTCCGTCTGCGCGCCGTGCCCCTGTGCCTTCAAACCCGCGAACGGGTTATTCCGACAGCAAGAGCCGGCTGCACTCGCAGCTCCGTGGACACAGGCGCACCGATCGCATGCGTCGGGGGAAAACCCTATTTGACGTGAATCAATGGTGATCGTTAAATCATAACTGAGGTGTTTATCAGTTATGGTGTGGGGTGACATTCAACGGCTTGTATTTGGCGTCGGAACAAGTGGCAATGAGCCGGACCAGTGAGGACCGGGCGCTCCGGAGAGGCGCATGCCCGGACTTCCGGCCGCACATTACTCGCAGACGCTCGGGATAAAGGTTGCGGCGCCGGATGGCAATCTGTCGTGTGGCACATGACTGAATGCCTTGATCGGCTTTCGCTCGCGGCGAAAGTCGAGCGGGACGTGACGATATTGATTTGATAGATCCCTGCTTGGTTAGGAATGCAGTAGATGTTTGGGTTGACGAATCGATAGCAGCTGCACTGACACTGGAAACGCGAAGCGTGAACGGGCAACGGTTGGTAGTGTCAACCCGAGCGCAAGTTGCGCTCGCGTGACGCGATATCGCAACGACGGAACGCGAGCGAGCCGGTTGTGCTGCGGAAGGCCGATGTTCGGAAAAGACGATACGAAAGGAGACAGAGACGTGAATACGCATGAAGGACGTGTGGCGATCGTAACGGGTGCCAGCAAGGGGATCGGGCAGGCGGTTGCCGAGAAGCTTGCGACGCATGGGGCGCAGCTGGTGCTCTTCGATCTCGAAGACTGCGGCGAGACATTGCGGCATATCGCTGCCATGGGCGGAACGGCGACAAGCATTCAAGGCGATGTGTCGTCGGAGCAGGACTGGGGCCGCGTGCGGGACGAAGTGCGCCAACGATTCGGGCGAGCGGACATCCTGGTGAACAACGCGGCCATCTATCCGTTTGCGACGATCGACGATCTGGATCCCGATCTCTTCCGCCGGGTGCTGAAGGTCAACCTCGAAGGCCCGTACATCGGGGCCCGCACGTTTGCGCCGCTGATGGCCGAGAATCGGTGGGGGCGCATCGTCAACATTGCCTCCAACTCGATCGCGACGAACCTTGCCGGGCTCAGCCATTACATCGCGAGCAAGATGGGTGTGATCGGCCTGACCCGCGGCCTGGCCAACGAGCTTGCGGATCGCGGCATTACCGTGAACGCCGTCGCACCGGCCATCACGAACACGCCGGGAACGAGCGGCATGCCGCGCGACATCATCGATGCCGTGTGGAACCAGCAGGCCATCAAGCGCTTTGCGGTGCCGCGGGACATCGCCGGCCCGATCGTCTTCCTGACAAGCGAGGACGCGGCGTTCGTTACCGGGCAGACCGTTTCCGTCGATGGCGGGATGATGAAGCTTTGATCGTGTCGACACGAGCCGTGTAGCAAGAACGCTTGCTGCGTCGGCGCGACCAGGGCTGCCGCGGACGCATTTGGCCATCGGCGAATGATGGCCGATACGATCCACGACCGGATTTGAAGCAGGATCGCCTGGCAGCCAAGGTGTGATTTGAGTGGCCGGTCTGATCCAATTGATTCGATATCCTATTTGAGTGGGGTTGGGATTGATCTGAAGAAGTATCGGGTAGCAGGTATTTTGATTAGGAATCCATTAAATAAATACGATTCTCTGCGTGCTGTAACTCATCAGGAAAGACAGGAGAGGGACATGGAAGGTGGATGGAAGGTATCTCGTAAGGGCGCGGCGATCGCGGTGGCAGGTTCGCTGATGGGCGGTGTCGCTCACGCCCAGAGCAACATCACGCTTTACGGCATTGTCGACGCGGGGTTGTTGTACACGAGCAAGACGGCCGGTGCCAACGGTCAGAACCTCGGGCGCCAGTTCTCCGCCGTCGACAGTGGTTCGCTGCCGTCGCAGTTTGGCCTGACGGGCACGGAAGACCTGGGTGGCGGCATGAAGGCGTCGTTCAAGCTGGAGAGTGGCATCAACATGCGCAACGGCGGCTTCGACGACTCGAACGGGAACCTGTTCGGTCGCCAGGCCTATGTCGCACTGGAAAACCAGTTCGGCAAGGTGGCAATCGGCCTGCAGTTTTCACCGTTCTTCCTGTCCTTGCTCGACACCGACCCGCGCGGGTTTTCGCAGCTCGGCAGCGGCCTGATCATCTATGCGGATACCGTGACCGGCACGGGCGCATTCAACTCGAATGCCGTGTCGTACACCAGCCCGACCATCGCCGGCTTGCAGGGCAAGGCGATGCTGGCACTCGGTGGAGCCGCGGGCAATTTCCAGGCGGGCCGGCAGTATTCGGCGAGCCTGAAATACACGGTCGGCAATCTCCTGATCAGCGGGGGAATCTATTCCGGCAACAGCGGCGGTACGGTGTCGACGCCGATCCCGACAACGGTCGCATTCTGGGGGCGCGCGATCGGCGCCACCTACAATTTCGGCGTCATCACGGCGAAGGCGCAGTTCGTCAACTACAAGGTGGCGCAATCGTACGATTCCAACGTCTACAGTGCGGGGCTCGACAGCTACGTCACGCCGCAGTTGAATCTCAACGGCGGTATCTATTTCACCAGTGACCGGAATCACACGGTGAATCATTCCATCATGGGCGCCGCCGGGGCCACCTACAACCTGTCGAAAAGCACGGCGCTCTATGCGCAAGTGGCTGTCGTGAACAACCACGGCGCGATGAATACCGGCATTTCGGCAGACGGGGCGCTGTACGGTGTTCAGGGGACGACCGTGGGTGCCGATATCGGTATCCGGCATTTCTTCTGAACGGCGGGGGCGATGTGGCGGGTATATCGGGGTGAACGATCGCGGCGAGTCTGGACGATAACGGCCCGGGGCAGGCACGATGCGCTTGGTATACTTCGACACCTTCCCGCCATCGACGTCATTCCTGCATGCCCAGCTCCGATACTTCGACCAAGCGCCAGCCCACTGCCAAACGCACCAGGGGACGCCCGTCCGGCACTGCGCACGTGGGTTTCGATTCGCTGCTGCGATGCGCGCGGCAGCGGTTCGCCAAGCAGGGCTACGCGGCAACCAGCGTGCGGGAGATTGCAGGTCTCGCGGGCGTCGATCCTGCATTGATGGCCCATCATTTCGGATCGAAAGAAGGGCTGTGGACTGCGGTCGTCGACCAGCTGGCCGCGCAGCTGGCACAGCTGATCGAGACGACGAACCAGTTGCGCAACAGCCGGATGTCGCCGATCGAACGGATCAGGCAGGCATTGACACTGCTGACCGACAGCGTGTTCGAAAACCCGGATATCGGCATGTTTCTTTCGACTGCCACCACGGAGCACGGCGAGCGCCTGAACGTACTCGTCGAACGACTGATCAGCCCCTATCGCAACGCACTCATTCCGCTTCTCGAGGATGCAATCGAAGCCGGCAAGATGAAGCCTCACGATCCCGAGTTGTTGCACGCGATGATCGTGAATTCGATCAGCAATACGATCTCCTACGGGCACGTGCTCGAGAAGTTTTCAACGCTGCCGGAGCAACCCGAAAAATTCAAGCAGGGTGTGCTGGAGATCGCCATGGGGCTGCTGCGATAACCCGGCCATTGCGGCGAAGTCCCCGCGATGAGCGTCGCCCGGCCGGCGCGTCATGCTGCCGAGCGGGCAGCGGCTGTCATGCGATAACCGCGGTTGCCTGGTATTGAGCCGGTGCGGGACTGTGCGGTGCGCCCGTCGATTCGTCGAACGTCGCCAGCAGATGGTCGATGAAGGTTCGCACCTTGGCGGGCAAGTGGCGACGGCTGGGATAGACGATGCCGAACGTGGGTGCCGGGCCCCAGTGATCCGGAAGGACGCGCTTCAGCGTGCCTTGCTCGAGTTCCCGCTGAACCAGCGCGGGATGGATCAACGCGATTCCTGCGCCCGACAGGACCATCTGCATCAGGAAATCGATATTGTTGGCCACGACGGCCGGATTGCACGTGATTGTTACGGCGCCGTCGGCACTGTCCAGTTGAAGCTCGGATTTGCCGCGCTGGGGGCCCGAGATCGCGAGGTACGCGTGCTCGGCCAGCTCCGCCGGGTGCGTCGGCTCGCCGCGCCGCTGAAGATAGCCGGGTGAAGCAACGGCGATGAGCGGCGCGCTGAAGACTGACCGTGCGACGAGGCTCGTACATGACAACGACGCCAGGTCGACGATGCCGGCATCGTATCCGTCCGCGACGAGATCGACAGGGCGATCGACCAGCACGGGAACCGGAAGGACTTCCGGATACGAATCGCAATAATCACGCAGGCACGACGACAGGTGCCGCAACGACAGGCCGACGGAGACCGCTACGCGCAGGGTTCCGGACGGCGTTTGCGTGGGCACCGATACCGCATGCTCGACTTCGTCGAGCTTCGCCAGAATGTCGCTGACACGCGTGTAGTACGTCTTCCCGAACTCCGTCAGCGACACGCTCCGCGTTCTGCGGACGAGCAGGCGCCTTTCCAGCTGTTCCTCGAGCCAGTTGACGCGACGGCTGATCATCATTTGAGAGATGCCGAGGCGGGTGGCCGCACGGATAAAGCTCCCGTCGTTCACGACCTGTACGAACGACCGCATCGATTGAAGTTTGTCCATATCCGTTTTCTGGTTCAGGCGCCGTTCCCGTCCCGGGCAGGTCGGGCCTCGCAATCGAGGTGGCCGGTTGGCGCACGGGAGCGGCCGTCTGTGTAGTCCGCAAGCGATATTCAACGAATGATGAATAAAATGATATCGCAAAAATGCCACCGCGTGAAGACTGCCGGTGACCGCCTGTCGCAGGCCTGCATCACTACGATGCTTGAGCGCGTCGAGCGCGCCGGCAGTGCGGGGCGTGGCAGCGCTGTCGACACCGCGGCCCGATTCGACGCTCGGCCCCCGTCCGAGGGGCTCAACCACTGGAACACGCTGACCGTCGGGGCATATGGCATATCGTGCCCGCTATCTGAGCATGGCTTCTAGCGGCTGCCTGCTTTGCCGCGTGCGAGCCGCCTGACGCGGCCACGAGCGTGCCACGGCGTCGCAGGGCGTGACGATCGAACGGTTGACAGCGTCGCGACGGATGCCCTACCATCGCAATAAATCAACAAGGGATGAATAAATTTCGACCATGAGGATTCCGGCCATCGGGGACGGATAGCGCGCAGCGCGCTCTGCTTCCGCCTTCGCACGACAGGTGCCCGGCAACCCGGGTCGCATGCCTGCCACGTCGGGTGGATGTCCCGTCGCATCGCGTGCTCATTCGGATGAGTGAGTCGTTGCGTCGGTCGTGCGTTAACGGGCGGGAGGTTCGGCACCGTTAACGTCCTTTCTTATCGATCAGTACACCTACTGAATGGGTGGGGGTCATGCTGCGCGCAGAAATCGTTGAATCCGGTGTCGCTTGCCGATTCGAGGCTGCGTGCGGTGGATCGTATGCACGTCGCGATGGCGGATGCGCCGAGCAGGCGTCCATATGAATAGACGAACCGGACTTGTCGTTCAGCCCGGCGCACGGAGGGGCTTCCCCAGTGGCTGCCGGATTCGCAACGTTGAGAGTGAGAAACATGAAACGAACAGTGAGGGATGTTGTATGTACCGGATGATCATTCCCAAGAGAACCGCCTTGCTTGCGACGTGTGTCGTAGTCGGGTCGATGGCTGTCGCCGGATGCCAGAAGAAGGAAGCCGCGGTGGCGGCTGTCCCCGAGGTCGGCGTGGTCACGCTGCAGCCGCAGGAGATCACGCTCAAGTCGTTGTTGCCGGGTCGCGCGAATTCGTGGCGTGTCGCCGAGGTGCGCCCGCAGGTCAACGGCGTGATCAAGCGGCGGCTCTTCGTCGAAGGCGACGATGTCAAGCAGGGCCAGCAGCTCTACCAGATCGACGATGCGCCGTACAAGGCCGCGTACGAGAAGGCGCGCGCCGCGCTGGTCTCGGCGCAGCATCTCGCCGAGCGCAATGAAAAGCTGCTTGCCGACAACGCGGTGAGCCGTCAGCAGTACGACGACTCGGTGTCCTCGTACCGCCAGGCGCAGGCCGACCTCGATACCGCGAAGGTCAACCTGGACTACACGAAGGTCTACGCACCGATCGCCGGGCGCATCGGCCGCTCGCTCGTGACGGAAGGCGCCCTGGTCACGAACGGCCAGGCCCAGTCGATGGCCGTCATCACGCAGCTCGATCCCATCTATGTCGACGTGACGCAGTCGTCGTCCGACATGCTGCGCCTGCGCAAGGAACTTGCCGACGGCCAGTTGCAGACCGTCAGCGCAGGCGCGGCCAGTGTCGGGCTGTTGCTCGAGGACGGCACGTCGTATGCGCACGGCGGCACGCTGAAATTCTCCGAAGTCAGTGTCGACGAAGGCACGGGCTCGGTGACGTTGCGCGCCCAGTTCCCGAACCCGGATCACCAGATCCTGCCGGGCATGTTCGTGCGCACGAAGCTCGACGAGGGCATCAAGCGGGACGCGATCCTGGTGCCGCAGCAGGGCGTCACGCGCGATACGACGGGCACGCCGGTGGCCTGGGTCGTCGGCGCCGACGGCAAGGTGCAACTGAAGCAGCTCGCGGTGGACCGGACGGTCGGCAATACGTGGCTGGTCCGCTCCGGGCTGAATGTGGGCGAGCGCGTGGTGACCGAAGGCGTTCAGAAACTGCAGGTCGGCATGAAGGTCGTCGCGGTGCCCGCGACGAACGTCCATGTCGACCTCGGTGACGCGCGCATGGTCGCGCCGTCTACGGCAAACGGCAGCTAGTCGGAGCGCGCATGTCACAGTTCTTTATCAGGCGGCCCATCTTTGCGTGGGTGATCGCCATCGTCATCATGCTGGCCGGTTATCTGGCGATCCGGTCGTTGCCGATCAACCAGTATCCGAACATCGCGGCGCCCGCGGTGTCGATCACGGTCAACTACCCGGGCGCGTCCGCGCAGACGGTTCAGGACACGGTCGTCCAGCCGATCGAGCAGCAGCTCAACGGCCTCGACGGCCTGCGTTACATGTCGTCGGAAAGTAACGCCGACGGCAGCATGACGATCGTCGCGACGTTCGACCAGGGCACCAATCCCGATATCGCGCAGGTCCAGGTGCAGAACAAGCTGTCGCTCGCGACGCCGCTTCTGCCCCAGGAAGTGCAGCAGCAGGGGATTCGCGTCGTCAAGTACCAGATCAACTTCATGATGGTCGCGGCGCTCGTCTCCGAAGACGGAAAAATGTCGAGCGGCGACCTCGGCAACTATCTGGCGTCGAACCTGCAGGATCCGATCCTGCGAACGAAAGGGGTGGGCGACTACCTGCTGATGGGTTCGCAGTACGGGATGCGGATCTGGCTCGACCCGGCGAAGCTCGACAGCTATTCGCTCACGCCGCTCGATGTCACGAATGCGATCCGGTCGCAGAACGTCCAGGTGTCGTCGGGCCAGCTCGGCGGCCTGCCGACGCGGCGCGGCGTGGAGCTGAGCGCGACCGTGATCGGGAAGGTGCGCCTGCGTACCGCCGACGAGTTCAAGCAGATCCTGCTCAAGGTGAATGCCGACGGTTCGCAGGTCAAGCTCGGCGACGTCGCGACCGTGAGCCTCGGGCCGGAGAACTACTCGATCTCGAGCATGTACAACGGCAAGCCGTCGGCCGGTATCGCACTGCGCCTGGCGACCGGCGCGAACCTGCTCGAGACGGTGGAATTCGTCAAGAAGCTGCTCAAGGAGCAGGAAGCGCTGTTGCCGCCGGGCGTGAAGATCGTCGTTCCGTACGATACGTCGCCGGTCGTTCATGCGTCGATTCATGAAGTGGTCAAGACGCTGATCGAAGGCATCATCCTCGTGTTCCTGGTGATGTACCTGTTCCTGCAGAACATCCGCGCGACGCTGATTCCGACGCTGGCGGTGCCGGTCGTGCTGCTGGGTACGTTCGGCGTGCTCTCCGCGTTCGGCTTCACGATCAACACGCTCACCATGTTCGGCATGGTGCTGGCGATCGGCCTGCTGGTCGACGATGCGATCGTCGTGGTGGAGAACGTCGAGCGCGTGATGACCGAGGAAGGGCTGAGCGCGCGGGAAGCGACCAGCAAGTCGATGGGGCAGATCCAGGGCGCGCTGGTCGGTATCGCAATGGTGCTGTCGGCCGTGTTCCTGCCGATGGCGTTCTTCGGCGGATCGACGGGCGTGATCTATCGCCAGTTCTCGATCACGATCGTGTCGGCGATGGCGCTGTCGGTGCTGGTTGCACTGGTGTTTACGCCGGCGTTGTGCGCGACGATGCTCAAGCCGGGCGACGCCGATCATCACGCGAAGAAGGGTTTCTTCGGGTGGTTCAACCGCACGTTCGACCGCGGGACCGACCGCTACGAAGGTGCAGTCGCGGCGATCCTGCGCAAGAAGGGGCGCTACATCGTCATCTACCTGCTGATCGTGGTCGGCATGGGCTTCCTGTTCACGCGCATCCCGACGGCCTTCCTGCCGGACGAAGACCAGGGGACGCTGTTCGTTCAGCTCCAGATGCCGAGCAATGCATCGGCGGAACGGACCGAGGACACGCTGGCGAAGGTACGTGACTACCTGTTGAAGGACGAGGGCGATGTCGTCGAATCGGTCTACACCGTGAACGGCTTCAACTTCGCGGGGCGCGGGCAGAGCTCGGCGCTGGCATTCGTCGCGCTCAAGCCGTGGGAACAGCGCAAGGGGAGCGATCCCAGCGTGTTCGGGCTTGCAGAGCGTGCCGGTGCGGCGTTTTCGAAGATCAAGGATGGCGTCGTGATTCCGATCGTGCCGCCGGCGATCATGGAAATGGGCAACTCGCAGGGCTTCGACGTGTATCTCCAGGATCGTACCGGTCAGGGCCACGACGCACTGATGGCCGCGCGCGACCAGTTCCTGAAACTGGCGCACGAGAATCCGTTGCTGGCCAACGTCCGCCCGAACGGCATGAACGACGAGCCGCAGTTCCACATCGATATCGACGACGAGAAGGCGCGTGCGCTGCAGGTCAGCATCGCCGACATCAACGATACGATGACCGCCGCCTGGGGTTCCCAATACGTGAACGACTTCGTCGATCGCGGCCGTGTGAAGAAGGTGTACGTCCAGGGCCTGCCGGATGCGCGCGTGGGTCCGGAGGATCTCTACAAATGGTATCTGCGCAACGGCAACGGCCAGATGGTGCCGTTCTCGGCGGTGGCGTCGGGGCACTGGGAATACGGTTCGCCGAAGCTCGAGCGTTACAACGGCATTCCGGCCGTCGAACTGCAGGGCCAGCCGAAAGCCGGCCACAGCTCGGGCGAAGCGATGCAGGAGATCGAGAAGATCGCGGCGCAGCTGCCGAACGGATTCGGTCTGGCGGTCACGGGGCTGTCCTATGAGGAACAGCTGTCGGGTTCGCAGGCGCCGGCGCTCTATGCGCTGTCGATCCTGATCGTGTTCCTCTGTCTTGCCGCGCTGTACGAGAGCTGGTCGGTGCCGTTCTCGGTGCTGATGGTCGTGCCGCTCGGCGTGATCGGCGCCGTGGTCGCCACGCTGGCGCGCGGCCTGACGAACGACGTGTTCTTCCAGGTGGGCCTGCTGACGACGGTCGGCCTGTCCGCGAAGAACGCGATCCTGATCGTCGAGTTCGCGAAAGAGCTGTACGAAAAAGAAGGGATGTCGTTGATGCAGGCGGCCGTTCAGGCGGCACGGCTGCGGCTGCGCCCGATCATCATGACGTCGATGGCGTTCGTGCTCGGCGTGCTGCCGCTCGCGATCTCGAACGGCGCCGGCTCGGGCAGCCAGCACTCGGTCGGCACGGGCGTGGTCGGCGGGATGATGACCGCGACGTTCCTGGCCGTGTTCTACGTGCCGTTGTTCTATGTGCTGGTGACGGGCCTGTTCTCGCGCGGCAAGAAAGGCAAGGCCGACAAGGCCGACGACATGGACAAGGTTGACGAGGTGACCGCATGAAGATCCTGAAACTCGCGGCATTGCCCGCCGCGCTGCTGATGGCGAGCTGCACGATGATCCCAACCTATCATCGTCCGGACCCGTCGGTCGCCGCGCAGTACGCGACGGCCGCGCAGGACCACGCCGGCAGGCCGTCGGCCGCGGAAGTCGGCTGGCGCGACTTCTACACCGACCCGCACCTGCAGACGCTGATCGGCATGGCACTGGAAAACAACCGCGACCTGCGAGTGGCCGTGCTGAACATCGAAGCGGCGCGCGCGCAGTACCGGATCCAGCGGGCGGACCTGCTGCCGACGCTGTCGGCCAGCGCGTCCGGGTCGATCCAGCGGCTGCCGTCGGACCTGTCGACGACGGGCCAGGCCGGTGTCACGCGGTCCTACAACGTCGGGGGCGTCGCGTCGTACGAGCTGGACTTGTTCGGCAAGATCCGCAGCCTGACGGAGCAGGCGATGCAGACCTATCTGGCGACCGAGGCCACGCGCCAGGCCACCCGGATCAGCCTGATCGCCGAGGTGGCCACTGCGTGGCTGACGCTGCAGGCCGACCAGGACATCAAGGCGCTGACGGCCGATACGCTCGCCAGCCAGCGGGCGTCGCTGAAGATCGCCGAATCGGGGTACCGGAACGGCACGTCGTCGCTGCTCAATCTGCGTCAGGCAGAGACGACCGTTCGTGCGGCGGAAGCGAATCTCGCGCAGTACGACCGTCAGGTGCGGACCGACATCAACGCGCTGACGCTGCTGGTGGGCGTGCCGCTCGACGATGCGCTGCTGTCGCGCGAATCGTTGACGACGGTTCGCCTCGACGAGGATCTGCCGGCCGGGCTCCCGTCTGATCTGCTTGCGCGGCGGCCGGACATCATGGCGGCCGAGCATCAGCTGATGGCGGCCAACGCGAACATCGGCGCCGCCCGCGCGGCGTTCTTCCCGAGCATTTCGCTGACGGCAAGCGGCGGCACGGCCAGTGCGTCGCTGCGCAACCTGTTCGATCCCGGCAGCGCCGCGTGGTCGTTCGGGCCGACGATCAGCGTGCCGATCTTCGACTACGGGCGCAACAGCGCGAACCTGGAAGTCTCGCAGGTCAATCGCGACATCGAAGTCGCGACGTACCAGAAGGCGGTCCAGACGGCGTTTCGCGAAGTCTCCGATGCGCTCGACGGGCGTGCGACCTGGGGCCGGCAGGAGACGGCCCAGCGCCTGCTGGTGGAGGCGAGCCAGTCGGCGTACCGGTTGTCCGACGTACGCTATCGCGAGGGTGTCGACGGCTACGTGAACGTGCTCGTCAACCAGCGGTCGCTGTACGACGCGCAGCAGAATCTGGTCAAGGTCCGGCTGGCGAGGATGTCGAACACGGTCGACCTCTACCGCGCACTGGGCGGCGGCTGGCAGGACCGGACGGTGAAAGCCGACGCGTCGGCCGGGCAGGCCGCGCATCCGCCGGGTTGACCCGTGCGCTGACGTGAAGCAGGACACCGCAACGGGCCCGGCCCGTTCGGTGATTCAGGATGCGTGCCCCGACACCCGGGGCACGCAATCGCATGCCCTTGCCGGGCCGCTGCGATGTGACACGCGAGCCATCCGGACCCGGATGGACGTTCGGAAACGTTATGGTGAAACGAACCCGTGAACAGGCACAGGCGACACGGGCCATCATCGTCGAGTCGGCACAGGGCGTGTTCTTCGATCATGGCTTCGCGCATGCGTCGCTCGAGGAAATCGCCCGCCGGGCCGGCGTCACGCGCGGGGCCGTGTACTGGCACTTCGCGAGCAAGCTCGCGGTGCTCGATGCCATCTTCGCCGATGCGGCGATCCCGCTGGATCCTTTCCTGATTGCATCGCGACACGATGCCGAGCATGAGCTCGACGCGCTGATCGATGCACTCGGTGCGTGCTGGCGGATGGCGACGCGCTCGAAGTTGTCGCGCCGGCTGTACACGCTGTCGTACACGCGATGTGAAAACGCGAAGGAAACGGCGGCTTTCTGCGAACGGGTCTGCCAGGCTGCGTACGCGGCGGAACAGCGCATCGATGCGTGGTTGCGTCGTGCGATATCGGCCGGGCAGCTGGCGAGCGAGCATGAACCGGCGGTGATCGCCAGCGTGGTTCACGCGACGTTGAGCGGATTGCTGCACCGGGAATTGACGCGGCCAGGATGCCGCAATCCGGACCGGGTTGAAGTGACCGAAGTCGTCCGCACCCTGATTCAAGGATGAAGGTATCGGGCGCTCGACGCATGGCGTGGCGCCGCGATCCATGAGTGCTGTCATGAATCCCGTACCGAAAGAGCTTGAAATCGCGAAAGAACGAGCCCGTGAAATGGCACCAGGCACGTCTGGTTCGCATTTCGTCCTGCCGGAAAGGCGCCACCGTGGCATGTCCATCGTGCCATTGCTGTCGGCTGCCGATTCGTTGCAGTCCAGGTGCATCGACCGGCGCGTCGAGCAGGCGCTCGGCATTACGAAGTCGCAGGCGTCGATCCTGCACGTGCTCGATGGCGAAGCGTCGCTGACGGCCGGCGAACTGGCCGATGCCTGCGGCATTGCGGGCAGCGCGGTGACGCGTCTGGTGGACCGGCTGGAGGCGCAGTATCTCGTGGTGCGGACGCAAAAGGAGGACGATCGCCGCGTCGTCTACCTGTCGCTCACGTGTGACGGGCGCCGGATCGCGGCTGCGTGGCGCGACCTGCAAGGCGAGATCCAGTGCGAACTGCGCGCCTTCGCGAGCGACGACGAGCTTCGAATGCTGGGCAATTTGCTGTCGCGCATGCTCGGCAATGCAGCAAGAGGCGATGCGACCGGATGAATGGCAAGGCCGGTTCATCGGTACGTGCAGAAAGGCGGCCTTCGTCCAATCCTCCCTGGTAACTGGTCGGCAATGCCGCCGTTCGCCGAATTCCGGTCGGCCCGGATCGCGCCGTCGGTCGGCCCCGGGAACGGCGGCAGCGGCGGCCCCGGGTCGGACAGGCAGGCTTCGTCGAGTCGCGTTGCGTGGCCGGCTGCTCGACGTGTATCTGACGCGCGACCTGCAAACGGCGATCGATGCAGGGCGCCTGGGTCGGCCACGTGATGGTCGCCCGGGATATCGCGCTCGGGGCGATCATGTACGGGATCGAAACCCTGCTGTCGGGGGGCGGGCCCGAAGACAATCGGCATCACGCTGGCGCAAAGGGGCCCGCCTTCACGACGGCTCGCCCGGGTGGCCGAGCGCGCTTGAACCCGTCATTCCCGATCAGGGGAATCCATGCTCCCAAACTACCCGAACGGGTAGCTGCCACCCGTCCCCCCCATACCTACACTCCTTTTCCAGAAACAACGCGACTGAACGGCGGCGATACCGCCGGGTCGTGACTCCCGCGCAAAAACAGGTGCACGGGACGTGATTTGTTTCGTCCTGCTTCCGATTGACGCATGCGCGTCGACGGCAATCCTGTCGATCAACGTGCACGGACGGTCGGACTCCGCCGCGTGACGACCGGGCCCGGGCAAGCCGCGGCATCCGGTCCGGCGGACATTCGCAACAGCGAAGCACAGGTATCCAACAAACAGAGGCTAGAACAGGAGACATTCCCGATGACGATCATCCCGTCCCGCAAACGTTTCGCGTCCGTTGCCGGCGTGCTGCTGGCCACGGCCGGCCTGCCCGTGCATGCGCAAAGCAGTGTCACGCTCTACGGTGTCGTCGACGCCGGCGTCCTCTATACGAGCAAGGCGATCGATCCGAAGACCGGGCTGAATGCCGGGCATCAGGTATCGATGGTCACCGGCGGGATGACGCCGTCGTTGTTCGGCCTGAAAGGCACCGAGGATCTCGGCGGCGGCGTGAAGGCGCTCTTCACGCTGGAAAGCGGCATCGACGTGTCGAACGGCGGCTATGCGGATTCGAACGGCAACCTGTTCGGCCGGCAGGCGTGGGTGGGGATCGAGAGCAGCTACGGCACGGTGAAGGCCGGCGTCCAGTTCTCGCCGTTCGTGCTGTCGTTGATCGCCACCGACGCGCGCAGCGTGTCGTACTTCGGCAGCGGCGTGCCGATCTATGTCGGCGGCGTGCTCGTGACGGGGATCTTCAACGCGAATGCGATTTCGTACACGAGCCCGGTGGTGGCGGGCTTGCAGGGCAGCGCGATGCTTGCGCTCGGCGGCAAGGCCGGCGATTTCCAGGCGGGCCGCCAGTATTCGGCGAGCCTGAATTACACGTATGGGCCGTTGCTCGTCAGTGCCGCCATGTACAACGGCAACTCGGGCGGCACGGCCGCGGCGACGCCGGTGCCGAGCACGGTGCCGTTTACCGGGCGCACGCTCGGCGCGAGCTATCAGTACGACGCGCTCACGGTGAAAGCCGCGTACGTCAATTACAAGATCGCGGGCTCGTTCGACAGCCGCGTCTACGGCGGCGGCGCCGCCTATCAGTTCACGCCGGTCGTGAGCGCGGACGCCGGCGTCTGGTACACGAGCGACGGCAACGACACGAACAATCACTCGATTCTCGCTGCGGCAGGGCTGACCTACAGCCTGTCGAAGGCGACGTTGCTGTACGGGCAGCTCGGCTATGTGAACAACCACGGCAAGATGAATACGGGGCTGTCGACGAACGGTGCGCTGTACGGCGCGAACGGGTCGACGTTCGGCACCGTGCTCGGCATGCGCCACCTGTTCTGACGACGGGATTCCCAGCTATCGACAGGAGGGTGGCATGCAGATCGAGATAGGTTTCGAGCAACGGCACGTGTTCGTCTTCGGCGGCACGACCGGCATCAACTTCGGCATCGCGCAAGCATTCGCGCGATGCGGCGCGGCTGTCAGCGTGGCGAGCCGCAAGCGCGAGAACGTCGACGCTGCGGTGAAGACACTGCGCACGACCCATGCGTCGGTGTACGGCGCATGCGCCGACGTCCGCGATTTCGACGCGGTGGGCGCCGCGCTCGGCGATGCGGTGCGCGAATTCGGCCTGATCGACGTGCTGATATCCGGCGCGGCGGGCAATTTCCTGTGCGACGCGAACGCGATGTCGGCGAACGGCTTCCGCACGGTCATCGATATCGACCTGATCGGCTCGTTCAACGTGATGCGGCAGGCCTATCCGCATCTGCGCAAGCCGGGCGCGTCGATCATCAGCATCACCGCACCGCAGGCGACGGTGCCGATGCGCCATCAGGCACACGCGTCCGCGGCGAAAGCCGGCATCGACCAGCTCACCCGCGTGCTCGCGCTGGAATGGGGCGCCGACGGCGTGCGCGTCAACGCGATCTCGCCGGGCCCGATCGACGGCACGGAAGGCTTTCGCAAGCTGATCGCCCGCACCGACGACGAACTCGCGCTGGCCGAATCGGCCGTGCCGCTGCGCCGGTTTGGCTCGACCGACGACATTGCGAACCTCGCGCTGTTCCTCGCGTCGCCGTATGCGTCGTACGTGTCCGGCGCCGTGATTCCGTGTGACGGCGGCGGCGCGATCGACAGCGTGAAGCCGGCGATCGAACGGGCGGGCGCGAACGCGTCGGCCGGCGCCTGACGCGCGGATGCGACCGATACGGGCAATCCATACCCGATAACTACCCGGACGGGTGGCGGCGGCCGACAGGCCGCTGCCTACACTGATTCCACGACGAACATAACCAGACAGGAGACGACGTGCATTCCCTTCCTTTTCCGACGCCGCACCGTTGCATGACGGAGCCGCGCGCGCCCATCGACCTGCGCCGTGCCGCACGGGCACGGCGGCCGGGCCGCGCCTGAACCGGCCGATCACGAAGCGAGAGAGCTCATGACAATCCCAACCGATTCGATCCAGCACGCGGCATCGGGCACGTCCGGCACACGGACCGCGCGACATCGCCTGATCAACATCGACAACGGCGGCACGCTGACCGACATCTGCGTGATGGACGGCGACAACGTGATCCGCACGAAGACGCTGACCACGCCGCACGACCTGTCGCAATGCCTGTTCGACGGGCTGCGCAAGGCGTCCGTGGCGATCTACGGCAACGAAGACCTGGAGGCGCTGCTGTTGTCGACGGCCGCGATCCGCTATTCGACGACCCAGGGGACGAACGCACTCGTCGAGCGCAAGGGGCCGCGGCTCGGGCTCGTGGTCGGCGGGACGCTGTCGGCCGCGCAGGTGCGCGAAGCCGACGGCGCTGCCGGCCCGTTCGACGCGGTGATCGGCAGCCGCGCAGTCACGCTGTCCGGCGCTTCGCCCGAAGCCGACGTGGTACGCGCGGTCGGTGAACTCGCGGCGTCGGGGGCCAACCGGCTCGTCGTGGCGATCGGCGGCCCGGGCCGCGTCGAATTCGAACAGCGGCTGAAGCGCAAGCTGCTGCGCAGCTTTCCGCCGCACCTGCTCGGCGCGCTGCCGATCCTGTATGCACACGAAATCGCCGACGACGCGAGCGACGTGCGCCGCACGTGGACCGCACTGTTCAACGCGTTCCTGCATCCGGCGATGGAGCGCTTTCTCTACAGCGCCGAACAGAAGCTGCGCGATGCGCGCGCGCAGAGCCCGCTGCTCGTGTTCCGCAACGACGGCTATGCAGGGCGCGTCGCGAAGACGATCGCGCTGAAGACCTACAGTTCCGGCCCGCGCGGCGGGATGGAGGGCGCGCGCGTGCTGGCCCGGCACTACGGGCTGACGCATCTGCTGTCGATGGACATCGGCGGAACGACGACCGACATCGGCGTGGTCGACGAACGCGGCGTGCGCGCGGAACGGCGCGGCAACGTCGAAGGCGTCGCGACGTCGTTCGCGTTGTGCGACGTGGTGAGTGCGGGCGTCGGCGGCAGCTCGATCATCCGCGTGGAGGGCGAACGCATCGCGGTAGGGCCGGAAAGCGTCGGCAGCGCGCCGGGGCCGGCCTGTTTCGGCCTGGGCGGCACGCAGGCGACGATCACCGATGCGTTCACGCTGTCGGGCCTGCTCGATCCCGCGTCGTTCTTCGGCGGCAAGCTGCAGCTCGACAAGGCGCGCGCCCGCCAGGCGATTCATGCGCATGTGGCCGATCCGCTGAAGATGGGTGACCTGGAAGCGCTCGCCGCGATGGAAGCCGCGTGGGTGAAGAAAGTCGCCGACAGCCTCACCGCCTATGAGTCGATCCGGCCCGACACGACGCTTGCCGCGTTCGGCGGCGCGGGGGCGCTCGTCGCATGCCGCGTCGCGGAGGCGATCGGCGTGAAGCGGGTGTTGATTCCGGGGCTGGCGGCCGTGTTTTCCGCCTACGGAATCAGCTTTTCGGATGTCGGGCACAGCTTCTCGGCGCCGCTTGCCGAAGCGACCGACGGCGCACTCGCTGCCGCGATGGACACGCTGTTCACGCAGGCGTCGCGTGCGATGTTCGGTGAAGACGCGGCGATCGACGACTGCCGGTTGGTCTATACGGTCGAAGCGACCGACGCCAGCGGCCGGAGTAGCGAGCACGCGGTGACCGGCACGACGCTGCCGGCCGGGCTTGCACCGGATGCGACGCTGTCCGTGTCGCTGACCGCGATCAAGCGCATGCCGCAAGCGACGCTGGACGGCCGCTTCGGCGAGACCGGCCACCAGCCCGCCGTTGCGCACGGCACGCGGCGCGTCGTGGTCGATGGCCGCGAAGCCGAACTGCCGCTGTACCGCGTCGAGGATCAGCCGAAGGGCGTCGCGGTACGCGCGGCCGGCCCGGCGGTGCTCGAGGAAGCGTTCTTCACGGGGCGCATCGACGCCGGCTGGCATTTCGACATCAATTCCGCCGGAGACATCCTGCTCAGCAGCGGCACGGAGAACGAATAATGAAAGTCCTGATTACCGAAACCCTGCGCATCGATCTCGGCACGGAACAATGGGAATGCCGGCGCTGCGGTCATGCGCACGGCAGCGCGCGCGACAACTACAAGCGCGGCCTGCTCGTCCACGATCGCGATCCGCGCGAGATCCACAAGCCGCTGCTCGATCCGAACCGCTACGCGCGCACTTATTCGCCGGACCCGGACTGGTGCCGGATTCTCGAATACTACTGCCCGGAATGCGGCGTGCTCGTCGAAGCCGAATACCTGCCGCCCGGCCATCCGCCGCTGCACGACATCGATCTCGACATCGACGCGTTGAAGCTGCAGTGGAAGGATCGCGAGGAGATGACGGAGCCCGCGCAGGCGCCCGATCTTGCACTCGAACGCGTGAAGCTGCAGCGCGCGCTGCATGCGGCCGCCCATCATCGCCACGCAGTCGGTGCCGGCACCGACGCGTCGTCCACTTGAGCCACGGGGAGATTCGATCATGAAACGTGTTTCCGTCGACATTGGCGGCACCTTCACCGATTGCTTCGTGGCATGGGGCGATCATTGCGTCGAGGGCAAGTCGCTCACGACGCACCACAATCTGGCGGTCGGCTTCAACGATTCGCTGGCCGACGCCTGCCGCCAGCTCGAACTGACGCCGACCCAGCTGCTGTCGGAAGTCGATTCGGTGCGCTACGCGACGACGCTCGGCACCAACGCGCTGATCGAGCGCAAGGGCCCGCGCGTCGGCCTGCTCGTCACGACGGGCTTCAAGCACACGGTGCCGCTGTCGCGTGCCCGCGGCTACGGGGAAGGGCTGTCCGAACACGAGCAGATGGACATTCCGAATGCGGCACGCCCGGAGCCACTGGTGGCGATTCCGCTGATCCGCGAGATTCGCGAGCGTGTCGACTACGTCGGCCAGGTGTTCTGGACGCTCGACGAGGACGACGTGCGGCTGCGCATCCGCGAGCTCGTCGACGCCGGTGCGCAGGCACTCGTCGTGATGTTCACGAACAGCGTCGTGAACCCGGTGCACGAACTGCGCGTGCGCGAGATCTTCCTCGAGGAGTACCCGGCGCACATGCTCGGCGCGATCCCGATGCTGCTGTCGCATCAGGTGGTCGGCCGCAAGGGCGAGTATTCGCGCGCGACGTCGTCGATCATCGACGCGTTCCTGCATCAGATCATGTACCACGGGCTCGGTACGCTGGAGCTGAACCTGCGCCAGCAGGGCTATACGAAGCCGATGCTCGTCAATCACAACTCGGGCGGGATGGCGCAACTCAACTCGACCGATGCGCTGCAGACGGTCCACTCGGGGCCGGTGTCGGGCATCGCCGCGAGCGAGTACCTGGCGGCGGCCGCCGAGCTGGGCAACGTCGTCGCGACCGACATGGGCGGCACGAGCTTCGACATCGGGATCGTCGTGCAGGGCGGGCAGAAGTTCTACGACTTCAACCCGGTGATCGACCGCTGGCTCGTCAGCGTGCCGATGGTGCACCTCGTCGCGCTGGGTGCGGGCGGCGGCTCGATCGCGCGCTACGAGCGGATGTACAAGACGGTCGAGATCGGCCCGCAGTCGGCCGGCTCCGATCCGGGTCCCGCGTGTTACGACCGGGGCGGCCAGCATCCGACCGTCACCGACGCCGACCTGCTGCTCGGCTATCTGGATCCGAAGAACTACGCGAACGGCCGCATTCCGCTGAATCCGCGCCGCGCGAAACAGGCGATGCAGGACGACCTGTGCGACGTGCTCGATCTCGACGTGATCGAAACCGCCAAGCTGATCAAGAAGCAGGTCGACGCGTCGATGGCGAACGGCATCGCCACCGAATTGCGCACGCGCGGCTTCGAGCCGAAGGAATTCACGGTGCTCGCATACGGCGGCAACGGGCCGTTGCATGCGTGCGGGATCGCGTCCGCGCTCGGGGTCGCGAAAGTGCTGGCGCCGCCGTATTCGTCGACATTCTCCGCATGCGGTGCAGGGACGGTGAACCAGATGCATATCCACGAAATGAACACGTGGACTGTGCTGTTCAACCCGAACACGAAATCGTTCTTCCTGGATTTCGACACGTTCAACCGCGGCGTCGAGGAACTCGAGCGGCGCGGGCGCGAGGATCTGGAGCGGCAGGGGATGGACCCGTCGCAGATCCGCTACCGGCTCGAACTCGACATGCGTTACGGCAACCAGCGCGTGCAGACGGCTGTCGTCACGCCACTCTCGCGCCTGAAGACGCAGCGCGACGTGCTGACGCTGATGGAGCTGTTCCACGAGAGTTACGGTTCGCGCTTCGGGGACGGCTCGCAAAGCCCGGAAACCGGCGTGCGGATCAACACGCTGCGTGTTTGCGCGTACGTCGAACAGCCGTCGGTGAAGTTCGCGAAGCTCGCGGTCAGCGACAACCCGCTGCCGCCGCCGGAACCGGTCGGTTACCGCGAATGCCACTTCGTCGGGCACGACGGGCCGCAACGCACCGCCATCTACGACGACCGCGCCCGTGCCGAGCGCACGCAGATCGAAGGGCCGGCCGTCATCACGACCCGCGCGACGACGTTCCTCGTCGAGCCGGGCTGGATCTATCAGGCGACGGCCCAGGGCGGCGCGTGGTTCCTGCGCAAGTAAGCAAGGAGATCGACATGCAAAACGACATCAATGCGGAAGACCGGGCGCTGCTCGACAAGTTCATCGCCGACAACACGCTGTTTCTCGGCCCCGATCCCGAGATCATGCGCAATCACAGCATCCTGCCGCGCTCGAAGCTGGAGAACGAAGTGCTGGAGCGCGGCGTCGACCCGCACCAGGTCCACCATGTGCGCGGGCTGATCAACTCGGCGCTGTCCGAAGCGTTCACGATGGTGAACCAGATGGGCGCGGCGCCGGGCGCGAAGTGGGGCGATCTCGTCACCGCGATCTACACCGCGCAGGGCGACCTGTCGATGATCGCGCCGCACGGGATCATCGCATTCGCCGCGTGCTGCTTCTATCCGATCCGCTTCATCATCAAGAACTGGGTGAACGACCCGACGGTCGGCGTGAAGGACGGCGACGGTTTCATCCACAACGACGCACGCTACGGCGGCATCCACAACACCGACCAGTCGATGATGGTGCCGCTGTTCTACAAGGGCGAACTCGTGTGCTGGCTGTCGTCGACGATTCACGAGGGCGAGAACGGCTCGACCGAGCCGGGCGGGCTGCCGGCCAAGGCGGAGAGCAAGTACGACGAAGGCATCAAGATGCCGCCGTTCAAGATCGTCGAGAACTTCGAGCTGAAGCGCGACCTCGTCACGTTCCTGCAGAACTCGGTGCGCGACCCGCGCCTGCAGCTCGAGGACATGAAGGTGAAGCTGCACGCGGTGCTGCGCCTGCGCGAGCGGATCATCGCGCTGCTCGACCAGTATGGGCGCGACGCGCTGATCGGCACGTTGCGCACGCACCTGGAAGACGTCGAAACGGAGATGCGGCGCCGCATTCGCGAACTGCCCGACGGCACGACGCGCGTGCTGCAGTTCATGGATTCGAGCCTGCGCGAAAACGCGCTGCAGAAGATCTCGTGCGCGATCACCGTGAAGGGCGACCGGATGGTGATGGATTTCCGCGGCTCGGCGCCGCAGTTCATGAACCGTTCGGTCAATACCAACATCGCGTCGTTCAAGGCGGCGCTGTGCACGGGCCTGCTGCAGAACATCTGGCCCGACCTGCCGCATACGATGGCCGTGCTGTCGCCGATCGAGATCATCACCGATCGCAACTCGATCCTCGATGCGGAAGGCGAGATGCCGCAGGCGATGAGCCTGATGCCGCTGTTCAAGGGCTGCGTCGTGTGGACGATTCCGATGAACAAGCTGAGCTACAGCCTGCCGCATCGCTACTCGGCGGTGATCGCGTCGCAGTACGACCAGGCGGCGACGTTCATCTACGGCGGCCTGACGCAGCACGGCGACGTGACCGGCAACTTCTGCGCGGACATCAACGGCAACGGGCAGGGCGCGCGCAGCCACGCGGACGGCGAGCATTCGATTTCGCCCGTGTTCGGCTTCATGTGCGACACCGGCGAACACGAGATCGCGGAAGAGGACACGCCGATCATCCGCCTCGGTGCGCAACGGCTCGCGAAGGACCGGATCGGCTGGGGCAAGTATCGCGGCGGGATGGGCTACGAGCAGATCGCGACCGCGCGCGGTTCCGGGCTGTGGGGCTTCATGACCGGCTGCGAGGGCTCGAAGTTTCCGTCGGCGCAGGGGCTGTTCGGCGGCTATTCGTGCCCGAGCTACCAGCTGATGAAGATCAAGGGCATCAACATCTTCAAGGTACTCGAGGAGAACCCGAAGGCCGTCGACACGTTCGACATCGTCGAGCTGATGAACAAGCGGCCGATTCCGGGCGCGCAGTACAGCAGCCACGACATGGGCATGACGTTCGAGATCTGCAACGAGGGCGAGATCTACATGATCTGCCAGGGCTCGGGCGGCGGCTATGGCGACGTGCTCGAACGCGATCCGGCGCTCGTGATGAAGGACCTGCGCGAGGAGCTGATGTCGCACGAGAACGCGCGTGACATCTACAAGGTCGTCTACGACGAGGAGACGCTCGTCGTGGATGTCGAGGCAACGGCGGAAGCGCGGGCGGCCGAACGGCTTGCACGGATTGCGCGCGGCAAGCCGTTCGACGCGTTCTGCGATGCCTGGGTGACGCCGGAGCCGCCCGCGACGCTGCCGTACTTCGGCAGCTGGAACGACCGCACCGAGATCTACGCGACGACGCTGGGCCAGCGCGTCAGGATGCCGGCGGACGCGATCCAGGGCGCCTTCATGCTCGATCCGAAGGATGTCCGCATCGCGGAACTGGAGGCGCAGCTGGCCGACAAGGCGGCGCTGGCATAAGCCGGCGCCACGGCCGAGGCGCGGCGGGCGAGAGCCGCCGCGCCGGACGCTTTTTTCTGCAGGACGGGCGGCGGTCGCGTGATTGACGGCCACCCGGCCTCATGTTGAACTGGAAGGCATCATGTCTCGACTCATCGATACCGCTCGGGTACGCCGGCCGCTCTGGCTGAATCACGCTGGCTACAGCG
The DNA here is from genome assembly GCF_017104665.1 of Burkholderia sp. Se-20378. NCBI lineage: Bacteria > Pseudomonadati > Pseudomonadota > Betaproteobacteria > Burkholderiales > Burkholderiaceae > Burkholderia > Burkholderia sp. Se-20378. Next base: position 51,166 of record NZ_JAAGPG010000002.1, read on the forward strand.
TGCCGTTGCTCGCGGGCGGCAGGGCGGCGTGGCTCGACAGTGCCGCGTGCGTCGCGTGGGCACGCCAGGCGCACGGGTTGCTCGGATCGGACGTGCTCACTTTGCCGCTGGCGGAGCTTGCCGCCGCATGGCTGACGCGCGACACGGCATTGCAGGACGCGATGGCTGCGAACACGAAGCGCGCGCATCTGCCGCTGAAGGCCTGTCTCGCGAGCACGCCGCTGCGCGAGCACGCGGTCGCGCTGGCGGGCGCGTTGCGCGCGGCGTTGCGCGATGCGATCTTTGCACTCGTGCTGCCGTCTCCACGCGACTGGGCGGCTCGGGCGCTTGCATCGGCAGGCGGCTCGCCGCACGGCGAGGTCGACGAGGATGCCGCCGATGCGGCGGCGTCGAGCATCGCGGATTTCCTGCGGGCGTTCGCGACGGCGGGTGTCGATGCGGTACTGCTGCACGAGTCGCGTACCTGGGAGGCCGACGAAACCGCGCTGTGGCTCGAACTGTATCAACCCGTCGCGAACGTCGCGACGCATTACGGCTGGGACTGGGGCATGCAATGGCCGGCGGCCGTGACGTTTGCCGACGGCCAGGGGCCGGATTTCACGATCGCGCCGACGCGATGCGGGCCCGGGACGGCCGGTATCGTCGTGCCGGACTCGTTCTGGCAAGACGGCGCGCTGCCGGCGCCGGAACCCAAGGCGTTCGACGTGGCCGAGATTCCCGCTGCGGCACATCCGGAGACCGTTCTCGAACGGCTCGCGCTCTTACATGAAAGGCGATTGACATGGTGAACGAAGGCGAACTGCTGTGGACGCCCGGCGAGACGTCCGTGCGCGGCTCCCATCTTGCCCGCTATCTCGACTGGCTCGCGACCGATCGCGATCTGGCATTCGCGGACTACGACGCGCTATGGCGGTGGTCGGTGCGCGAGCCCGACGCGTTCTGGGCGTCGATCTGGCAATGGTACGGCGTGCAGTACGACGGCTCGGCGCGACGCGTGACGGACGGCGCGGCGATGCCGCATACGCGCTGGTTTCCGGATGCGCGCGTGAACTACGCGGAGCATGTGCTGCAGAACGCCGCGCATGCGGGTGCGGCGCCGGCCTTTCATTACGCTTCCGAAACGCGACCGCTGCAGACGATGTCGCTCGCCGAGCTCGCGAGCCAGGTGCGGCGCTTCGCGACGCGCCTGCGCGACCTCGGCGTGGTGCCGGGCGATCGCATCGTCGCGTACCTGCCGAACGTGCCCGAGTGCGCGGTCGCGATGCTCGCGACGACCGCCATCGGCGCGATATGGTCGTCGGCTGCGATCGACTTCGGCGTGCGCACCGTCGTCGACCGCTTCCAGCAGATCGCGCCGAAGGTGCTGATCGCCGCCGACGGCTACCACTTCGGCGGCAAGGTATTCGATCGCCGGCGCGAGGTCGCCGAGATCGCGCGGTCGCTGCCGTCGCTGCAGACGCTCGTCCGGCTGCCGAACGTGGCGGATGCGATGCCGGCCGATGCGACGTCGCTGCCGTGCGCGGTGCACGCATGGGACGCGTTGCTCGCCGGCCCCGACGTGCCGGCCGATACGTTCCGCTTCGAGCGTGTCGGCGCCGATCATCCGCTGTGGATCGTGTTCTCGTCGGGCACCACGGGCTTGCCGAAGGCGATCGTGCATGGTCATGCGGGCATCCTGGCCGAGCACCTGAAGTTGATGCATCTGCATGTGGACCTGCACCCGGGCGACGTGATGTTCTTCTACAGCACGACCGGCTGGATGATGTGGAATCTGCTGGTCGCCTCGCTGCTGACCGGTGCCTCCGCCGTGCTCTACGACGGCAGCCCGATGCACGGCGGCCCCGAGTGTCTGTGGCGGCTCGCGGCCGACGCCGGCGCCACCTGCTTCGGCGGCAGCCCGACCTTCGTGCAGATGATGGAAAAGTCGGGCATCGAGCCCGGGCGGCAGTTCGACCTGTCGGCGCTCAGGAGCGTGCTGCTCTCCGGTGCGCCGAGCACGCCCGAGACGTTCGCGTGGTTCTACCGCAACGTGAAGCAGGACTTGTGGGTCACGTCGCAATCGGGCGGCACCGAGCTGTGCAGCGGGCTGGTGGGCGCGGTGCCATCACTGCCGGTGCACGCGGGCGAGATCCAGGCGCGCATGCTCGGCATGGCGGTCGACGTGTGGAACGACGACGGGCAGCCGGTCGTCGACGAAGTGGGCGAGCTCGTCGTCACGCAGCCGGCCCCGTCGATGCCGATCTTCTTCTGGAACGACGACGGTGGCACGCGCTATCGCGAGTCGTACTTCGAAACCTTCCCCGGCGTATGGCGGCACGGCGACTTCATGCGTATCACGCGCGATGGTGGCTGTTACATCTACGGGCGCGCGGATTCGACGCTGAATCGATACGGTGTGCGAATCGGCTCGGCGGAGATCTATCGCGTCGTCGAGGAGATCGACGAGGTGGCCGACAGCCTGGTCGTGTGCTGCGAGTTGCCGGGCGGCGGTTTCTTCATGCCGCTGTTCGTGCGGCTGCGCAATGGCGAAACGCTCGATGACACGCTGCGCGCGCGCATCGCCGAGCGGCTGCGCACGCTATGCAGCCCGCGCCACGTGCCGGACACGATGGTCGCGATGGAGCAGATACCGTACACGCTGACGGGCAAGAAAATGGAGGTGCCCGTGCGCAAGATCCTGATGGGGCGTCCGGTCGAGCAGGCGGCGAGCCGCGACGCGATGGCCAATCCGGCCGCGCTCGATGCCTACGTCGCGTTTGCCGCCGAGGTGCCGAGATGAGCGCGACTGCCTCGCTTCCCGAAGCGGCCGCCGCGCCAGGCGACGACGACCCCGCAGCGCATGAATCGGCGGCATGCCTGCGGCCTTACTGCTGTAATCCGTTTGCAGCGTTCTCCGCGTTTTCCCGGGTGGGCGGGTGGACGCCGCCGCTGCCGGACGCAGGTGCGGTACCCGAAGGCGATGCCACGGCTTGAAGCTGCCGCGTGAATGCGGCAGGATGAGCGACCCGACCCCTCACCCGGATGATCGTGACCGTTTCCCGAAATGCGATCCAGCGCAGCGCGCGTCATGACGGCGTGGACCTGCGCGAGCACAAGTTTTCGCCCCCTGCCGCGCGACGCGGCGCGATCGTGCGTCACGCGTTGCTCGAACGCGTGACGCGGCTCGGCGTGCCGCACGTCGTGATCCTGCATGCGCCGCTCGGCAGCGGCAAATCCACGCTGCTTCGGCAGATCATGGAGATCGGCACCGCGAAGCGCTGGACGATCGGCTGGCTGACGCTCGACGAGAACGACAACGATCCGCGCCGCTTCGAAACGTACTTCATCGCGCTGGTCACGCAGATGGTGGCGGACGCGGGCGGCCCCGCGCCCGAGCAGTCGCCGGCGACGACCGACAACATGATCGACTGGGTGCTCGATCGATTCGGGCAGATTCCCGGCCCGATCGGCTTGTGCATCGACGATCTCCAGTGGATTCGCGATCCCGCGATCCTGCGGTTCCTGCGCGACCTGTTGCGTGCGCTGCCGGGCCGCTGCCGGATCTATATCGGGTCGCGCAATTTGCCGGACATCGGCGTGAGCACGCTGCTGGTCGCCGAAGAGGCGCTGGTGCTGCGGATGGAGGACCTGCGTTTCTCGCCTGCGGAGTCGGTCGAATTCATGACCGCCTCGGACGACGAGGCGCTCGACGCGGAGATCGCGTCGTTCGTGCAGGCGCGCACCGAAGGCTGGCCGGCCGGGTTGCAGTTGTTCAAGCTTGCGCTTGCGCGCGGCAATCCGTGGCACACGGTCGACGAGATGCGCGATTGCGGGCCGCTGGAGCTGGTGCGCTACCTGTCGGAAAACACGCTGTCGCTGCAGCCGCCGGACGCGCAGGTGTTCCTGCTGAAAACCTCGTTGCTGCGGCGCCTGAACGGATCGCTGTGCGCGGAGGTGACCGGCGCGCATCACGCAGACGCGGTGCTGCAGCGACTGGAGCAGGACGGCCTGTTTCTCGAGGCGCTCGACGGCAATCCGGGCTGGTACAGGTATCACAGCCTGTTTGCGCGCTTCCTGTCCGACCGTCTCGGCCAGGACGATCCCGATGGCGTGCTCGACGTGCACCGGCGCGCGGCGCACTGGTACGTGCGGCATGGCGTGCCGGAGGAGGCGATGTATCACGCGGTCGAGGCGCGCGAGTACGCGCTTGCGGTGCGCACGCTCGACGAATGGGCGTCGCGGCTGATCGCGGGCGCGGAACTGGCCACGGTGGCGTACTGGTTCGACCGGCTGCCGTTGAACGAGGTGCTCGGCAACCGGAGTCTCGCGATCAAGGTGGCGTGGGCGCTCGTGTTCCTTCGTCGCGGGAGCCCGACGCATCCGCTGCTGTCGTATCTCGACGAGACGCGCGCTCGCGAACATGACGGCGCCGCGCACAATCCGGACGTCGTGCTGGCGATGGCGACGATGTTCAACAACGACCTGCGCGGCGCCGCGCGTCTCGCGAACATCCCGGTGCTGCATCAGCCGGCGCGCGACATCTTCGAGGCGTTCGAACTGGGCGCCGCAGCCAACCTGCTGACGTTCAGCGCGATGGCGACGTGGAACGAGGAGGACATCCACCACATGCTCGTGCTGGCGAACAGCCACAACGACCATGCGCAGGCCGCGTTCAGCCAGGGCTACACGCTCGCGCTGCGCTGCATCCTGCAGGTCACCAGCGGGCAGCCGAGGCTCGCGACCGAAGCGCCGCGCGCGACGTCGGGCACCCGGCCGTGGCCCTACGTGAATCGCGGCATGGCGGCGGTGGCGCTTGCGGCATCGCGGATCTGGGCGTGCTATGAAGCCGATGCGCTCGATATCGGGGAACGGCTCGCGACCCAGTTCGAGGACGAGATCGCGTTGGCGGCGGTGCCGGAATTCATCGCGCTGTCGATGGTCTCGATCGCGCGCATTCACGCGGCCCGCGGGCGGCTGATCCAGGCGCGAGACACGCTCGACACGCTCGAGCGCCTGAGCTTTCAGAGCCAGTGGTCGGGCGTGCGCGAGATGATCGCGTGGGAGCGGCTTTACTTTGCCGCGCGCAGCGGCGATGCGGCGCGTGTCGAAGCGCTGCTGCAGCACGTGACGGACGACGCGTCGCCGTCGGACCCCGTGTGGATTCCGATCACCGAGATGCTGAGCGGACGGCTGCTGGGCCGGATCCGGCTCGCGCTGTTCCGGCAGCAACTCGACCGGGCCGGCGAGTTGCTGAAAGCCGCGCTGGCGATCACGCCGGCCCGGCCGCTGCTGTCGGTCAAGCTGCACGTGCTGCAGGCGCTGGTGCAGCATCGGCAGGGGCATACGCGGCTCGCGCTGCGAACGCTGCAGGGCGTACGCGAAACGGCGAGCGCCGGTGGCTGCCGGCGCGCGCTGCTCGACGAAGGCGCCGAACTGATCGCGTTGCTCGACCAGGCGCCCGATGCGGAGCTGCCGCATACGGCGCAGGCATCGGAACAACGTGTCCATACGGCGGCGTGGTACGGCGCTTTGTCGCAGCGCGAACAGGAAATCCTGCGGTTGCTGTGCAGCGGCGCATCGAATCGCGAGATTTCGGAGAAGCTGTTCCTTTCCGAAAACACCGTGAAGTTTCATCTGAAGAACGTGTACCTGAAGCTGGACGTCAAGAATCGCGCGCAGGCGATTCTCAAGGCGCAACTCGACTTGCGGTGATGCAATGCGAAGAGGACGGCCGCGCGGGTTGCGTGGCCGTCCTCTTCGGTACGTCAGCTCAGGCTATCGCGGCACGAGAGGGTGCGGCGGCGGAGGCCGGCTACCGTGTCACGTCCGGGCTGGGCCGACCACCGGCATGTTGCGCCGGCCGGCAGCCCGCGTCGCGGCGGGTAGCCGACGCGACGCGTTACGCCCCCAGATGCTTCTTGAAGAACGGCACCAGTTGCTCCAGCGCCTGGCCGGTCGGCGCGGGCTGGTCGTACAGGTCGTAGTGAGTGGCGCCGGGCACGATCTGCAGCGTCTTCTCGCTCGACCGCGCGCGGTTGTACAGGTCGAAGCCGTCGCGGAACGAACCGAACGCGCCCGGCTCGCCGCCGCCGATGACGATATGCAGCGGCTGCGTCAGCAGGTGCTCGGCCAGGTGGAACGCATCCCAGCCGACTGCCGGCGCGAGGCTCGAGAAACGCAGCTGGTTGGGCGAACCCGGCTGCTGGCCGCGCGGCGTCGTGTAGTACTCGACCGCCTCGACGATGTCCACGTTGGTCAGGCCGGCCTGCTCGAGCGCCGCCCTGGAGGTCGGGATGTAGGTGGTCAGCAGCGGTTCGGCGCCGCGTGCTTCCGCCGTACGCTGGCTGGCGATCGCGTCCAGCGCCTTCAGCGCCGAATCTGGCGTCAGGTCGCCTTCACGCATGATGCGGCCGTAGTTGGCTGCGACCACCGTGGCCACCGCCTTGAAACGGCGCTCGGTCATCGCGGCATTGACCGCATAACCGCCGCCGCCGCACACGCCCAGCACGCCGATGCGCTTCTCGTCCACGAAGGGGAGCGTGACCAGGTAGTCCACCGCGCAGCGGAAGTCTTCCACGCGCAGCGTCGGATCTTCGCTGAAGCGCGGCTCGCCGCCGCTCGCGCCCTGGGTCGATGCGTCGAAGGCCAGCGTGATGAAACCCTGCTCGGCGAGCTGTTCGCCGTAGATGCGGCCCGAGGTCTGCTCCTTGCAGCTGCTGATCGGGTGCGCGCAGACGATCGCCGAGTAGGTCTTCGTTTCGTCGAAGTCCTTCGGGAAGCGAAGGTCGGCGGCCACGTCCCACGTGCGGTTCTTGAAGGTCACGGATTTCATGATGAGGTCCTGTCGTGTGCGCGTGGCCGGTCGGGCCCTGCGCGATGAGTGGATCGGGACACGTTTCCCGGTGAGCGAGCCGAACGCCGGCATGCTGCCTGGAAGGGCGTACCGTTGGTGCTCGCGGTAAGGAACACTTTAGACCTTGACAGGCTCGGTGATAATCCAGAAAAATCTTGATGCAGTTATTAGTGGAGCTTCTGAATGAACGGCAGCAACCTCAAGGACCTGACGGCCTTCCTGCTGGTCGCCGAAGAAGGCAGCTTCACGCGCGCGGCCGCGCGCCTGGGCATCTCGCAGTCGGCGCTCAGCCAGGTCATCCGCGCGCTCGAGACGCGGCTCGGCCTGCAACTGTTCGCGCGCACCACGCGCAGCGTTTCGCTGACCGCGGCAGGCAGCCGGTTGCTGGAGCTGATCGGCCCGGCGATGGGCGAGATCGATTCGGGCCTCGACGAAATCACCCACCTGCGCGACAAGCCCGCCGGGACGATCCGCCTCAATGCCGACGAATATGCGGTGCAGCATGTCCTGCAGCCGGCCGTGACGCGGCTCCTGCCCGCGTACCCCGACATCCGCGTCGAACTCAATATCGATTACGGGCTGACCGACATCGTCAGCGGCCGCTACGACGCGGGCGTGCGGCGCGGCGGGCTCGTGGCCAAGGACATGATCGCCGTGCAGATCAGCCCGCCGCATCCGATGTCGGTCGTCGGGGCGCCGGCGTATTTCGCCAGCCGGCCGGCGCCGAAACTCCCGCGCGACCTGACCGACCATCTCTGCATCAACCTTCGCCTGCCGACGCACGGCGAGTATTTCCCGTGGGTGTTCGCGAAAGCGGGCAAGGAGCAGCGCGTGAAGGTCGACGGCCAGCTGGTCGGCAACAGCATCGGGTCGGCGCGCGATGCCGCGCTGAGCGGGCTTGGCCTGGCGTACCTGCCGCATGCGTTCGTCGCCGATCAGCTGGCGTCGGGGCAACTGGTCGAAGCGCTGTCGGGCTGGCGCAAGACCTACGAGCCGTACTACCTCTACTACCCGAGCCGCCGTCATGCGTCCCCCGCGTTTTCGCTGGTGGTCGACGCGCTGCGCTACCGCGGATAGGCCCCGTCGCCGTGCCGGCGGCGCGGGCGGGCCCTGCGCCGGTCATCGAGTGGCCGGCGTGGTTCGATCGCGATCCGGCCCGATTGGTCGGCATGGCGTCCGGGCGCGTGCCGGTACTGTAGCGGCGCGTCCGGAACCGGCGCATCGTCTCTTGTCTGAACGTTCCGCGGGCCGGAAGCGAATCGGCCGCGATAGCCGATTCCGTTGTACGGAAACCGCCGCGCTCCGGAATTGACCGCTCGACGGCATGGCCGCACGCTGCACGTGAACTGATGACGCGCCCCCGATCGTGCCGATTCCCATCGGCGTCCGGGCGGACGCGTGTAGCGAAACCATCGCCAATACGGAGACAAGTGATGCCCCGTTCCCCCCGCGCACGGCAGAATCGTCGTGTCGATTTCGATGTGCACGCCGCCGATCGCGCCGGATTGCATCGCGACGCTTCCCGACCCGCCGACGAGTAATGCCGATGCCGCTCGATCCGCAAATTGCCGCGATTCTGAAGACCCTCGAAGCCGCGCCGCCGATGGAGAGTCTGTCCGTCGACGCGCTCAGGAACAGCCTCGCGTACCCGCCGCTGGAGCGGCGCACCGTCGTCGGCGAGGTCGTCGATTTCGACCTGGCGCTCGAAGGGCGCGTGCTCGCGGCGCGCCTGTACCGGCCGCAGGTTGCGCACAGCAATGGCGTCACCGTGTTCTTTCATGGCGGCGGCTTCGTGATCGGCAATCTCGACACGCACGATCACGTGTGTCGCGATCTCTGCGCGGAAAGCGGCGCCGCCGTGATTGCCGTCGACTATCGGCTGGCGCCGGAACACCCGTTTCCGGCCGCCGTCGACGATTGCTTCGATGCCGTGTGCCGGATCGCGCAACAAGCCGACACGCTGTCGTTCGACCCGTCGCGCATCGTCGTGGCCGGCGATAGCGCCGGTGGCAACCTGGCCGCGGTGACCGCGCTGAGGATCTGCGACGAGGGTGGCCCGCCGTTGCGCGCGCAGGTGCTCGTGTATCCGGTGACCGACTATCACACGCCGCCGACCCGTTCGTACATCGAGAACCAGTCCGGCTATTCGCTCACGCGCGCGGCGATGATCCGGTTCTGGAACGACTACGTCGCGAACGAACGGCAGGCGCTGGATCCGCATGCGTGCCCGCTGCGCGCGAAATCGCTGGCGGGCCTGCCGCGTGCGCTGGTGATCACGGCTGGGTTCGACCCGCTGCGCGACGAAGGCGAAGCCTATGCCAATCGCCTGTTCGATGCCGGCGTGCCGGTCACGTTCTGGCGTTACGACGACATGATTCACGGCTTCTTCCGGATGGGGCCGGCCTGTGCGGCCGCTCAGAAAGGGTTGCTGCGCGCGGCGGCGTGGATCCGCGACGTGATGGCGCGCTGACGAACGATAAAGCGTCGTGGCGCGGTCGCGTCATGACTTGGTGGACAAACGGATTCGGAGTGCGAATGGAAACAGAACGATCTATCGGCTTTCTCGGCCTCGGTCAGATGGGCGGCCCGATGGCCGAGCGCTTGCTCGGCCACGCGTTTCGCCTGCATGTGTACGATCCGTCGCCGGCGGCGCTCGCGCCGTTCATCGAAGGCGGCGCCGTCGTCCACGATTCGCCGCGCGCGGTCGCCGATGCGGCCGGCATCGTGTTCGCGTGCCTGCCGAACCGGGACGTGTCGCTGGCGGTCGGCCTGGGGCCGGACGGCGTCGTGCACGGATCGGCGATCCGTACCTACGTGGAGATGTCGACGATCGGTCAGGACCTGATCGAGCGGATCGGCGACGCGCTCGCGCAGAAGGGAATCGGTATCGTCGATGCGCCGATCTCCGGCGGCGCGCCGGCCGCACGCGCCGGTACGCTCGCGATGCTCGCGGCCGGCGCACCGGCGCTCGTCGAGCAGGTGTCGCCGCTGCTGTCGCTGATCGGCAAGGACGTGTTCGTGATGGGCGAGCGCGCCGGCATGGCGCAGGTCATGAAGATCGTGAACAACATCATCATGGCGACCAATCTCGTCGTGTGCTCGGAAGGGCTCGCGATGGGCGCGAAGGCCGGTCTCGATCCCGACATGATGATGCGGTTGCTCGACGCCGGAACGGCGCAGAGCTTCGCGTGTTCGAAGATGCTGAGCCGGGCCGTGGCGGGGCGATTCGACTACGGTGCGGCGGTCGCGATCATCGACAAGGACATGTCGCTCGGATTCGACGCGGCGCGTTTGCTGGACATCGCGGCGCCGACGATCGAACGGGCGCGCGACGTCTGGCACGCGGCCTATGAAGCAGGGCGCGGCAAGGACGATTTCACGTCGATCCTGACGTTCGTCGCGGAGCAGGGCGGCACGCAGGTGCGCGGCGGGCGCGCGCCCGGGTGACGCGTTTCGAACCGCACCGGTGCGCCGCGGGTGCGATCACGGTTCGTAGCGAACGTCGCGCAGCTCGTGTTCGAGATCGAGCGCGGCCTGCTTGAGCGCCGGCACGATGCGCTGCCTGATGGCGTCGATGTCGGCACGGGCCTTGATCGCGCCGCAGCTCAGCGACATCGGCGTGGCCGTATCGCCGACGCTGACCGGCAACGCGATGCCGTACGCGTTGCGCTGGAATTCGCCGTACGACATGCACACGCCGTTCTCGCGCAAATCCTCGAACGCGTGGTCGATGCCGGTGCGTATCGCATCGCGCTGCGCTCCCGCGGCCTCCAGCAGCCGCGCGACATATTCCTGCCGCAGAGGGTCGGGCAACCCCCACAGCCACGCGCGCCCGATCGACGTCAGGCCCATCGGCAGCAACGAGCCGACGCCGAGCCGCAGCGTCGCGATGCCCGAACTCGTGCGATGCGCGATGTACAGCATGTCGAGGCCATCGGCCGTCGCGAGTGCGACGGACACATCGAGCCGGTCGGCGAGTTGCTGCATCAGCGGCTGCGCGAGCCGCGTGACGGGATTGGTTTCGAGGTACGCATGCCCGATGCCGAAGACGCCCGTCGCCAGCTCGAAGCGCGTGCCGCCCGCGACACGGCGGATATAGCCGAGCTGAATCAGCGTCGACGTGAGGCGGGACACCGCCGACCGGGACATCCCGGTGCGCTGCGCGAGTTCGCCGTTGGTCAGCGGCGCGCGTTCGGCATGAAACGCGCGCAGCAACTGAAGGCCGCGGTCGAGCGTGAGCGTGACCTGCGCGGGCTCGGGCGTCGCGGTTTCGGCATGATTCGACGGATTCATCATCGTGCTCCCGCGCCCTCAGCCCTGGCGCGGCACGCGATTGCGCAGCGTCTGCGCAATCGCGACGAGTCGCGGCCCGAGTTCCCGCTCGATCCGCGCCTGCGCGAGGCGCGCGGTGCGGCCGACGCAGCCGAGCACCAGCGGCGGGCGATCGGGCAGCACCAGCGGCGCCGCGACGCACGCGAGTTCCTCTTCCCATTCGCCGTGCAGCATGCCGAAGCCGAGTTCGCGCACCTGCGCGATTTTTTCGTGCATCCGGCGCCCGATGGTCGGCCAGTTGTCGTCGGGCCGCCGTTCGAGTTCGCTCAGCAGATAGCTGCGCTCCGACTCCGGCAGCACGGCAAGCAGCGACCAGCCCATCAGCGAATACGCGATATGCATGCGCATGCCGGGCTGCAACTGCAGGTTGAGCACGACGCGGCTGCCGATCTGGACGTCGAGGATCAGGATGTCGGACCGGTCGCGCGTGCCGAGCAGCACGCAGGTATCGGTCGCCTCGGCGAACTTGCGCATCTCGATGCCGGCGACCCGCTGCAGGTCGGGATCGGAAACGGCCGCGTAGCCGAGCGCCAGCGAGGCGGCGGCCAGCGAATACTTGCGGCTCGCTTTGTCGTGATGCAGGTAGCCGAGCGCGACGAGCGAGCGCAGCAACCGCAGCACGGTCGGCGCCGGAATGCCGGTGGCGTGCGCGATTTCCAGGTTGCCGAGCCACGCATGTTCCGGGCCGAACACCGACAGGATCGACAGCCCGCGCGCGAGGGGCGTCACCATCGTGCTGCTCGGCGCGCGTTCGCCGCGCGGTGGCTTCGGCCACGCGGTGTCGACGCCGTGCGGGCCGTTGCCGGACCTCGCATCGACGTGCGTCGGCATGGATCTGCCGGGTTGCATGAGTGTCTCCGTCGGTTCGTTCGATCGCGGGCCGCGTGCGGGCCCGTTGCGCGTTGCTGGTCGAATCGTACTACCATCGCGCCGATCGTGACGCTGGGGCGAGCCCGGAGGCGGGCCCGGCGCGTCAGCGCGACGATCGCGCGACGAGGTCGCGGAGCCGCTCGCACACGAATTCGAGGCCGTCGCGGCTGCCGGGCAGCACGCCAATCATCATCAGAAAGCCGTGCATCTGCCCCGGCGCACGGCGATGATGAACCGGCACGCCGGCCTGTTCGAGGCGCTGCGCATACGCCTCTCCTTCGTCGCGCAACACGTCGTGCTCGGCGGTCACGACGATCGCTTCCGGCAGGCCGGACAAGTCGGTTTCCCGCAGCGGCGACGCGAGGCTCGAATGTCGGGCTGCGTCGCCTGGCGCGTAGTGATTCCAGTACCACATCATCGCGTCGCGCGTGGTCAGCAGCTGGTTCTCGGCGGCGACGTACGAAGGCCGGTCGAACGCGCAATCGGTCACCGGATAGACGAGCAACTGGCCGGCGAACGACATCGGTCCCTCGCGGCGGGCGAGCAACGTCACCGCGATTGCGAGGTTGGCGCCCGCGCTGTCTCCTCCGACGAATACCGGCAGTTCGGCGCCGAGCAGTGCGACCCGTTGCGAAGCGAGCCACTGCGCGGCCTGCCAGGCGTCGTGCACCGGCCCCGGGAATGGATGCTCCGGCGCCTTCCGGTATTCGACGAGCGCGACCGCAACACCCGCGCCGGCGGCGATTTCCCGGCACAGCGGCGTGAACGCGTCGATTCCGCCGACGACCCAGCCGCCGCCGTGGAAGTAGACGAGCAACGCCTGCGGGCGCCCGTCCGGCACGAACAGCCGCGCGCGGAGCGTGCCGCCGTCGACCGGGATGTCGAGCGCGGTGGTGGCGTGCACGTCGGCGCCGGGCGACAGGATCGTGCCGATGCGGGCAAACGCCGTGCGCGCTTCGTCCGGCGTCATCAGGTGACGCGGCTTCGATGGCGTTGCGGCGAGCTTGTCCATGAACGCCTGGGTGGCGGCGTCGAGACTCATGATGGCGACCTGCGGGCGGCCAGGCGAAGCGGGGCGCCGGGCGAGGCGGTCGAGCGGTCCATGGGGTGTCTCCGTGATGGGGTGATATCAGGTGGGCGATTTCGCCGATGTGCGTCGCGCCGCGCTGCCGGCGCGACGCGGGCGATCCGGCCTACTGCGGCGGCTGCAGTGCGCCGAGCACGGCGTCCACGCCGCCGAACAGGTTCCAGCCGAAGGTGGCGGTGGCGCCGGCATCGACGACGAGGTTGGTGCCGGTGATCGCGGAGGCCGCGTCGGACAACAGGAACGCGATCGGTCCGGCCAGTTCGCCGGGCGTGATGACGCGGCCGAGCGCGGTTTGCCGCGCCATCACGGCGGGATCGCGTTCGCCGCGTGCGTAGCTGGCCTCGATCACGGGCGTGCGGACGGGCCCCGGCGACACGGCGTTCACGCGCACGCCCTGCCGGCCGAGATAGACGGCAAGCGAGCCCGCGAGATTGATCATCGCGGCCTTCGACGGGCCGTAGGCGAGGTGAGGCGTCGGGACCATCCCGGCGAGCGACGACAGCATCACGATGCTGCCGCGCCCACGCGACGCCATGCGCAGTCCGACCGCACGGCAGACCGCATAGGCGCCGCGCGCGTTGATGTCCAGGATGTGGTCCCAGACCGGCAGGTCGGCCTGCAGCGGGCCTTGCGCGGGCGGGATCACGCCGGCCGCGAACACGAGCGCGTCGATGTCGCCGCAGTCGCGTTCGATGGTGTCGATGCACGGCTCGATGCCGTCGACCTCACCGACGTCGAGCCCGTACGCGCGGCCGCCCGTTTCGGCCGCCACGCGTTCGGCGGCCTTCGCGTCGCGGTCGACCACGATCGGGTTCCACGTCGCCGAGAGCGCCGCACAGCAGGCCGCGCCGATGCCGCCGGCGCCGCCCACCACGAGCACGTTTCTGCGCAATTCCATGTCTGTCTCCTTTGATGTTGTATTTACCGCGGCCCGGCTGCCGCGCGCTGCGGCGTGTCAGTCCAGGCCGGCTTCCGCACGTACGGCGAACACCGGATCGTCCGGGCCGCGACGGCCGAGCGTCCAGGCCGGGTTGAGCACGTTGTCGGCCGGATCGACGAGGTGCGACTGGATGGCGTCGAAGACGGTGCGCCGCCGTGCGATCCGCCATTCGCCGTCACGCTTCTCGAAGCGGTCGACGTAGCGGCCGAAAACCTCTACCCGGCTGTTGTGCGTGCTGCCGGCGTGCTTCGCGTCGAGCATCGAGCGGTGTTCGCTGGCTTGCGGCGCGATTTCCAGCCGCGCGAAGAAATACGTCTCGACCGCGGCGACGCGGTCGGATGCGAGTTCCACGAGGCAGTTGCCGAGAAAGTGGGTGGAGGTCAGCAGGCCGGGCGCATCGTGCCGCTCGCGCACCCACGCGATGAACGCATCGCGCGTGCCCTTGAAATCCGCGTGGTCGTCTTCGCCGTCCTCGAAGAAGGCGGCGCGCACGAGCGCCCAGTCGCGACGGTCGACGCCGCGTGCGTAACGCAGCATCACGTCGCGGATCAGGTCCTTGTCGATCAGTCGTTGCATGGCGTCGGACACGGCATGAGTCTCCTTGTGATTGATGGCATCAACGATGAAGAGCCGGTCCGTATCGCGTCAACGCGCATCGCGCCGGTTTGCCGTACTTTGAAATTTGATCGGGTTTGCCGCAGCGCGCGGCCGGCGGCCGGCGCCGGCCGATTTCAATGTACGGTAAGGCCGCACCGTCGCCGTTGATGCAAGCCGGCGTGCGGTCTTTCAATGGGCTCCTGCGATGCGCAATCATTTCAAAGGAGACACCCAACATGAACCAACCTCTCGACGTGCTCGATGCCGTCGTCGTCGGTGCCGGCTTCGGCGGCCTGTATGCGATCAAGCGGCTCACCGACGCGGGTTTCCGGATCCAGGCATTCGAATCGGGCGACGGCGTCGGCGGCACCTGGTACTGGAATCGCTACCCGGGTGCGCGCGTGGATCTCGAATGCTGGGACTACTCGTATTCGTTTTCCCCGGAGCTGCAGGACGAATGGGACTGGCCGGAGCGCTATCCGACGTCCTCGGAACTGATGCGCTACCTGAACCACGTCGCGGACCGCTTCGATCTGCGCCGGCACGTCCGCTTCAATACGCGGGTCGAATCCGCGGTGTTCGACGAGCAGCGGAATATCTGGCGCGTGACGACGTCGGACGGCAAGGTCACGCATGCGCGTTTCTTCGTACCGGCCACGGGCGTGCTGTCGGTGCCGAAGCCGCCTGAAATCCCGGGGATCGACACGTTCGCCGGCGAAAGCCATCACACGGGCCGCTGGCCGCATCATGAAGTCGACTTCGGTAACAAGCGCGTCGGCGTGATCGGCACGGGTTCGTCGGGCATCCAGGTGATCCAGGCGCTTGCCGGCAAGTGCAAGCACCTGACGGTGTTCCAGCGCACGGCCGTGTACGTGGTGCCGGCGAAGAATCATCCGCTCACGCCCGAGATGCGGGCCCGCGTGCGGGCAACGTATCCGGAGCGGCGTGCGGTGAGCCGTCTCACGCGCTTCGGCATCGCGGTGCCGTTCCCGGTGGAATCGGCGCTCGACGCAACGCCGGAGGAGCGCCAGAAGAAATACGAGAACGCGTGGGAAAACAGCCAGTTGCTCGGTTTTCGCATGTGCTACGGCGACATCCTGTCGAACGAGGCCGCGAACGATACGGTGGCCGAGTTCATTCGCGGCAAGATCCGCGAGACGGTGAAGGACCCGGTGGTGGCGGAGAAACTGATGCCGCGCGGCTTCCCGTTCGGCACGAAACGCCCGTGCCTCGGCGACACGTACTACAGCGTGTACAACCGCGACGACGTGACGCTGGTCGACCTGAAGCAGACGCCGATCGATCGCGTCGTGCCCGAAGGGATCATGACGAGCGAAGGGCTGCACGAACTCGACGTGCTGATCTATGCGACCGGCTACGACGCGCTGACGGGCGCACTCACGCATATCGACGTGCGCGGCGTGAACGGCCGCCCGCTGACCGACAAGTGGGCGAGCGGCGCGAAGACCTATCTCGGCCTGATGACGAGCGGCTTCCCGAACCTGTTCACCGTGACGGGGCCGGGCAGCCCGGGGCCGCTCGCGAACATGTCGATGAGCATCGAGCAGCACATCGACTGGATCGCGCGCTGCATGAGCGACCTGCGCGACGCGGGCATCGACCGGATCGACGCCGGCCAGCAGGCGGAAGAGGACTGGATGCAGCACGTGCAGGACGTCGTTGCGAAGACCCTCTATCTGAAGGCGAACTCCTGGTACGTCGGCGCGAACGTGCCGGGCAAGCCGCAGGTGTTCCTGCCGTATCTGGGCGGACACGGCAACTACCGCAAGAAGTGCGACGACGTCGCGGCCGCCGGCTATGCGGGCTTCGTGCTGACGCAGGCCGACTATCGCGAAACCGAATCGCAGAACGAAACGATTGGAGATGCAGCATGAGCAACATCAACGGGCGCGTGGCCGGCAAGGTCGCGTTCATCACGGGCGCAGGGGCGGGGATCGGCCGTGCGGCGGCCGAGCTGTTCGCCAGCGAGGGGGCGACGGTCGTCGTGGCCGAATTCGACCCGCAGACCGGGCAGGCGACGGTCGACGCGATTCGCGCGGCGGGCGGCACCGCGACGTTCGTGCGAACCGACGTCACGAGCGAGGACAGCGTGCGCGACGCGATCGCGACGGCGCTTGAATTCGCCGGGCGGATCGACGTGCTGTACAACAACGCGGGCGGCTCGACGTCGGTCGACGCGCAGGTGACGGATTGTCCGGCCGACGAGTTCTGGCGGGCGATCAAGCTCGACCTGTTCGGCACGTGGATCACGTGCAAGTACGGGATCGCGGCGATGCTGAAGACCGGCGGCGGTTCGGTCATCAACAGCAGCTCGGTGTTCGCGTTGGTCGGCACGCGCGGCAAGGATGCGTACACGGCCGCGAAGGGCGGCATCTCGGCGATCACGCGCTCGATGGCCGTCGAGTACGCGCCGCATCGCATTCGCGTGAACGCGGTGGCACCGGCCGTGACGGTCACGGCCCGCGTGGCCGGGCTGCTCCAGTCGCAGCCCGACGTGATCAACAAGACCGGCGAGCGTCAGTTGCTGGGCCTGATCGACCCGAAGGAGGTCGCGCTGACGGCGCTGTACCTGGCCTCCGACGAATCGCGCACGACCACCGGGCAGATCTTCCCGATCGACGGCGGATTCTCGATCTCGTGATGACGGAGAGCGCCCCAGGGCGCTCGATCGCACGACAGGAAGGGGCGCGGAAATCGCCGCGTTCGCGAGCCGGAACGCGGGCGATTCCCGTGGCGCCGGTGCGGGATCGACGGCTCAGCGCCCGTGCCCGTCCGCACCCGATACGCGGAGCGCGGGCAACCCCGTCGCGGCCTCGAACCCGGCGATGCCGCTGCGCGCGTTCGCGTCGGCTGCGAGACGCCTTTCCCGCTCGCTGGCATGCACGCGATCCCACGCGAGCACCTTGGGCGTCATCAGCCGGTGCCAGAGCGGCGGAATCATCGCGACGACGATGGTCGTCAGATAGCCGCCGATCATCATCGGCGCATCGCGAAACGGTTCGAGCGCGTGATAGGGCACTTCGCCCTGCGCATGATGATGTGAATGGCGCGTCAGGTTGAACATCGACCACGAGCTGATGCGCCGGTTCGTATTCCACGAATGACGCGGCTGGACCGGCGTCGCCGGATCGCGAACGATGCCGTAGTGCTCCATGTAGTTGACGATTTCAAGCAGCGCCTTGCCCCACAGCGCGCAAAGCGTGAAGTACGCGGCCGTCCGCCAGCCGCCGGCGCTCCAGGCGCAGGCGATCAGCAGCACGCTCATCAGGTGGCCGCGAATGACCGCGTTGAACGGCGTGAGCAGCCCGTGCCCGGCGCGCTTCAGGCGCTTGCCTTCGATTTTCCACGCGCTGACGTTGCCTTTGACCGTCGATGCGAGCACATGAAAATACACGTTGCGGCCGCGCGGCGCCGTGGCGGGATCTTCCGTCGTGGATACATAGCGGTGATGCCCGTACACGTGCTCGATCGAGAAAATCGTATCGAAGCTGAACGCCAGCAGCCAGCGGCCGATGAACATCGAGATCGGGTCCCACGTGCGATGCGTCAGCTCGTGCGCGGGAATGGTGCCGATCATGCCGATCATCAGCCCGGTCAACAGCATGCCGGACACGTGATGGCCCCAGCCGGCCGCCGCGCGGGCCGCCAGCGCATCGTATCCGGTCGCGCGTTCGATCAGCGCACCGAAGCCCAGCGGGTCGGACGCGCTGACCGACCAGACCGACGCGAAGACGATCAGCGCCAGCAGCGGCAGGGCCATCCATAGTTGAACCGTCAGGATGCCGGGATGGCGCAGGGTCGGCGTCGACGTATCGTCGCCGCAGATCGCGTCGCCGACGATGTAGAACGCGACGAGTGCGACGAAACAGACGGTGATCCACGGGCCGCCCGCGACGAACGCGACGATCGACGCGATGCCGATCACGTGGAACAGAAAGTATTTCAGGTAATGGAACATCTCGGTGTCTCCTCCTCCATGCCGATATGGGAAAGTCAGGCGATTGCCTGCATGTCGTGCTGCGTGGTGAAGCGGTCTGCGTGAATCCGCGAGCGGGAGAGGCCGCGCGCGACCAGGACGTCGGTCGCCGCGTCGATCATGCGGGGCGGCCCGCACAGGTACGCGTGCGTCTGCGCCGGCAGGTCGGCCGCGATCGCGTCGGTCACCATCCCGCGCGAGCCGCGCCACGACGAATCGGCCGGCTCGTCGGACAGGATCGGTTGAAAATCGAAGCGGCCCGGCCAGCGGGCGGCGAGGTCGTGAATCGTGTCGAGCGCATACAGGTCGTGCTGCGCGCGTGCGCCGAACAGCAGCGTGACTGCACGCGTCGTGCGTGCCGCGACGCCGTCTTCAAGCATCGCGAGAATCGGCGCGAGCCCGCTGCCGCCCGCGATCAGGATCAGCGGGGCCTCGGCCGGGCGCATCCAGAAATCGCCGAGCGGGCCTTCGACGCTCACGGTTCGGCCGACGAGATCGTGCGCATGAACGTGACCCGAGAACACGCCGCCGGGCACCTTGCGGACGAGGAAATTCACTTGCGCATTCGGCCGCACGCGGGTCGCGAACGAGTAATGGCGCGCCTCGCCGGGCAGCGACGCGATCGACAGCTGCGCGTACTGGCCGGCCTTGTACGGCAGCGATTCGTCGAGTTGCACGCACAGGCGGACGATGTCGTGGGTCAGCCGGTCCTGGCCGATCACGCGGCCGTCGATCTTTCGTCGCGCGGCCTGCCGGCTCGTGTCGACGGCGATCGTCACGTCCGTTTGCGGGATGCTCTGGCACGCGAGGATGAAACCCTGGTCGAGATCGTTGTCGGACAGGATGTAGCCGGTCTGCGTCAGCTCCTTCACGCGCCCGTCGACGAGCTTGCACTTGCAGGTCACGCAGCCACCGACGCGGCAGCTGTGCGGGAAGTCGATGCCGTGGCGCAGCGCTGCCTGCAACAGCGTTTCCGCCGGTTCGACCGTGATGGCGCGATCGTTGATGACGGCCTTCACAGTCTTGGTTTTTGTCAGGAATCGGAACATGTTCTCCCCATGCGGCCATAGCGATTGATGTGGCTTCATCGTAGGGAGCCGGCCGGCGTTACGGGAGTGCGCGAATTGACATCGATGGCGCATTTATTGTCAATTGATGTCCGTCGCTCACCCGGGAAACCCGACATGTCCGAGACGGACTTTTTTCTTCAACCGCAGTACGCGATCCAGATCGCCGATCAACTGGTCCGCATGGGCGGGCGTCCGCCCGACTGGTTCGTGCAACTGCAGCATCCGGGGCCGAACGGCGAGCTGACGATCCGGGATTTTTCGTTCGACGCGTTCAAGCGGCTGGTCGGCGATGCGCTCGACGCAACCGGCGAGCCGGCATTCGGGCTGCTGGTCGGTGAACGCCTGCGCGTCGGCAGTCACGGGATACTGGGCTACGCGGTCGCCAACAGCGTGACGGCGCGGCAGGCGCTGGAACTGATCGAGCGGTTCGTGCAGGTGCGCACGTCGCTCGTTTCCGCGAAGCTCGAGATCGTGGGCGAACATGCGCGGCTCGCGTTCGTCGAACGTCATCCGCTGGGCGACATCCGGCAGCCGGTGATGGAGGCGATCGTGCTGACGATCAAGAATCTGCTCGACTACATCACGCGCGGCACGAGCCGCACATCGTTCGTGGCGTTCCCGTTCGACGTGCCCGGCCATGCGGCGCTGGCGGGCGAACTGTTCGGTTGCGACGTGCGTTACGGCGTCGACTGGGCAGGCATGGCGTTTCCGGTGGCGGAACTCGACCGGCCGCTCGGCACCAGCAACCCGCACGCGTTGACGGAGGCGGTGCGCATCTGCCAGGACGAACTCGCGAACCAGAACCGGCAGCAGGCTTTTTCATCCAGGATCCGCCGGTTGATGTTCGACAAGGTCGGCGATTTCCCGACGCAGCGTTCGACCGCGCAATTGCTGAACGTCACGCCGCGCACGATGCATCGGCGGCTGGCCGACGAAGGCACGTCGTACCGCGAGATACTGGAAAGCGTGCGCCACAAGCTCGCGATCGAGAGCGTGAAGGCGGGCAAGCTCAGCCTGCAGGAAATCGCGTTTCTGCTCGGCTACGACAGCCTCGGCAATTTCCGGCGCGCGTTCAGGCGCTGGGAGGGCATGTCGCCGTCGGAATATCGTCAGTCGATGTAGCGGCGGCTTGGCGGCTGCTTCGGCGCGCGGGCCGGGGCGCGATGGCCTGTGCAGGCTCGATGACCTGCCGGCGCAACCACCCGTACGCCGGATCGTCGTGCGTGCGCTCGTGCCGGAGCATCGTCAACGCGAAAGGGCGACGTCGAATGTCACCGCACCGGCGCGGCCGCGGCCAGCAGGCCGCGCAGGAACACCATGATCATGTGCCCGATCGGCACTTCGGACAGGATCGACTGCTGCAGCGACAGGCCCTGCGAGAGCCCCATGAACGAAATGGCCAGGACGGCCGGTGGTTCGGGCGGGACCTTCTTCAGCCGCGCGAAAATCTGTTCGATGCAATGGGCGAGGCCATCGCGGTGGGCGTCCAGCAACGCCTGCGACGCGACGGCAAAAGCGGGGTTGCGCCGCCCCAGAAGCTTGAACTCGACACCCAGCACCGACCACTCGGGCTCGGCATCGACGGTCCGCGACCAGATCTCCAGCGCATTCAGTATGTCCTCCCCGGACGCGGACGGGTCGCTCAGCGCCCGGGCGATGTCGGCCACCTGCGTCGTCGAACGCTCCCGCATCAGTTCGACGAACAGCGCCTCCTTGCTCGCGAAGTTCGAATAGAACGCCCCCTGCGTATAGCCGGCCTCGGCCGCGATATCCCTGAGCGACGTGCCGCCGAACCCGCGGTCGACGAACAGCCGCTTCGCCGCGGCAAGCAAATGGGCGCGGGTCTGCAATTGGCTTGCTTCGCGGGTCAGCCGCGGGTGAAGGGGGGGCATGTTCATGGCAGGCAGGATATCAGTTGATATTTAAGATAGATACCATTACGATCCCATTTCAAATATCACTCGATATTTGAAATGCAGGGCGCGATTGTGTCGCTGAACGTTCGCAACGGGGCTCCCCGGGGCGGACGATCGGGCGACGCGGGGGCGCGCACTGTGTGCCGGTGCGTGGCGGCGTGTCGTTGCCCTCGTGTCGCGTGCTTCGATGCGCCGACGCGAGCCGCTTGCCGATCCAGCGAATGCCGTCGTCACCGGGCGTCGTGAAACAGTCAGTTAGTCATGCGAATCATGCCGGTTTGCATGCGGATGCGGGGCAGGATGCAGAAGATGAGCGCGAGCAAGACCTATGCACAGCTCGTAGTCGAGCTGGCCGAACTGGACGAGGAAATCGAGCGCGCACGCGCGCGCGAACGCGTCGATGCGATCGAGGCGGTTCACTCGCTGATGGATACCTACGCGATCAAGCATCGCGACCTGGTCGGCCGCAATGGCAGTCGAGGTTCGTACGTCGTGAAGGTGCTGCCGGCGCGCTATCGCGATCCGGCGAGCGGGAAGGAGTGGAGCGGGCGCGGCAATGCGCCGCTCTGGATCCGGGGCAAGGATCGTCGTCAGTTCGTCGTCGTCAAGCCGCCGGCCACCGGCAAGAAAACCAGGACCCGCTGACCGCGAGCGCCGGGCTACGGCGACAGCGGCTTCGCCGGTCCCTGGCCGGGCGGCGTGAGCACCACGAGCAGCGTCGCGCCTTCGGGCGACGGCGCCACGTATGCATGCGGCCGATGCGACGAGAACAGCGCGCTTTCACCGGCGCGCAACCGCGTCGGCTCGCCGTGCTCGAAGTGCAGCTCCAGTTCGCCCGACAGCACGTAGCAGAACTCGTCGCCCTCGTGGCCCGCGAGCCCGCCGGCTTCGTCCACCGTGCGCGCGTCGACCTGCATGCGCAGCGTGATCATTCCGGCCGAGCTGTCGCGATGCAGCAGCGCGTATTCGTACGGGATGTTCGCGATGCGCGTCGTGACGATGTCTTCCGCGTGGCACACGCTCAGCGCGTTGCGATGGCGCGGCTGGTTGGTCAGCACGTCGCGCCAGTCGAAGCCCATGCCTTCGATGATCCGGTGCAGCACGCCGAAGGTCGGCGACATCTTGTTCGTCTCGATGCGCGAGAACGTCGCCGCGGGCACGCCCGTGAGCTGGCTGGCCTCGTTCAGCGTGAGGTCGCGCGACTGGCGCAGCGCGCGCAGCCGCTGTCCGATCTGGTCGGCGGGCACCTGAAGATGCTCGCGGCGCCGCGGCTTGAGCGGCAGCGCCGAAAGAATCGACGTGACGCGGGTTTTCTTGCTCATGATCGTCCGCCGGGGAGAATGTTTTTACCGATACGTAATGAAAATATACCGCATCGGTGCGAAGCCGGGCGATGGATTGCATGGCGCTTGTCGTCGACGGATATCGAGGCGTACACTTCCCGGGCGTCGACACGACGAGAACGGGGCATCCACGATGCCTCGTTTTTTCGGCCCTTGAATTTACGGATATGTAAATTCAAGGGCAGGGTACGACGCATCTCGTCCCGGCCGTCGGCACGCGGTGCCCCGTAGACGAAGGATGCAAGGGATGCCGCGCGCGTCCACGGCCAGAAATTTACGTATCGGTAATTTCGGAGAGAATGACCATGAGTCTGCAAGACGATCGGATGAACGGCGCGTATCGCGCGGAAGGCTGGGTGCAATGGCCCGGCGAGCCGGAGTTGAGTTTCCAGTTCGCGCGCACGCTCGGCGGCGCGCAGGAAGGCGCGAGCCTGATCAGCGAGTGCTTTCGCGCGGCGTCGCGGATGACGCCCGGCGATACCGAGAGCTGGTACCGCGAATGGCAGGTGCTTGCGAAAGCCAGCGAGCAGCGTGCGCTCGACGCGTACGGGCGCGGCTTCCTGCGCACCGCGAGCAGCAACTGGCTGCGCGCGGCCAACTACTACCGGTCGTCCGAGTTCTACCTCGCGCATGACGACGCGCGCCGGCGCGACAGCTTCGACAGCGTCGAACGCTGCTCGCATCGTTATCTAGAAGGGTTGACGCCGGCCGGCGAGGTCGTGCGCATCCCGTACGAGGGCGGCGCGCACCTCGACGCGTATTTCATCCCGTGTGCGGGCGGCGACGTGCGGTCGCCGGCGGTGATCGCGTTCGGCGGGCTCGACGAGTACAAGGACGAACTGCTCCACGAGATGCCCAAGCACGCGCTCACGCGTGGCATGTCGCTGCTGCTGGTCGATCTGCCGGGGCAGGGCGGGACGCTGCGCCGGCAGGGGATCGTCAACCGCCCGGATACCGAAGTGCCGGTCGGTGCGTGCGTCGACTACCTGCTCACGCGCCGTGACGTCGATCCCGGCCGGATCGCGCTGTATGGCGCAAGCGTCGGCGGCGTCTACGCGGCGCGCGCGGCGTCGTTCGAAAAGCGCATCGTCGCGGTGGTGTCGGATTCGGTGATGTTCGACATGGCGTCGCTGTTCGCGAGCTGGCTCGATACGCCGGAGCGGCTCATCTGGCGCCACCTGAAATGGGTGTTCGGCTGCGCGACGCCGCAGGAAGTCGTCGACAAGGCGCGGGATTTCCGCCTCCAGGGCGTGATCGACCGGATTCCGGTGCCGTACCTGGTGCTGCAGGGCACGGAAGACTGGCTCGGGCTGAAGACGGCGACCGATACCTACGACTACGCGAAGGCGCATGGCGTCGACGCGACGCTCAGGTTGTTCGATCCGGATGAAACGGGCGCCGCGCACTGCCAGGTCGACAATCCGACGCTCGGCCAGGAATTCATCTGCGACTGGCTGGCGGCGCGGCTGGGCATCGACCAGCGCGAGGTGCGGCAGCGTAGGCCGGCATTGGCGTGAGTTGAGCGCGGGTGCGCATCGATCTTCGGGAGACATCGTTCGCCGTGATGGCGCAGGTGACGTCTCCCGTGCGGCGCGCGCTTATCCGCGACCGACGAACGGCATGGCCGTCGCCATGATCGTCATGTTCAGGATGTTCGTGTCCAGCGGCAGGTTCGCCATCTGGACGATCGCGTTCGCGACATGCGTGACGTCCATGCGCGCCTCGGGTGCGAGGCTGCCGTCGGCCTGCGGGACGCCTTGCGTCATCCGGTCCGTGAGCGACGTTGCCGCGTTGCCGATGTCGATCTGGCTGCATGCGATGTTGTACCGGCGGCCGTCGAGCGCCAGCGATTTGGTGATCCCGGTCACCGCATGCTTGGTGGCCGTGTACGCGATCGTGTCGGGGCGCGGCGCGTGCGCCGAGATCGAACCGTTGTTGATGATCCGGCCGCCTTGCGGCGTTTGCGTTTTCATCAGGCGCCACGCGGCCCGCGCACACAGGAACACGCCGGTCAGGTTCGTCGCGACGACGCTGTTCCACACGTCGAATTCGTATTCGTCGAGCGAAACTGGCGGCGCGTTGCGGCCGGCATTGTTGAACAGCACGTCGAGCCGGCCGAACTGCTGCGCGATCTGGGCGAACGCGTGGTCGACCGATGCTTCGTCGGTGACGTCTGCAGGAAACACGTGCGCGTCGCCGCCGGCGGTGCGGATCGCATCCTGCGTGTCGCGCAACGATTCCTCGGTGCGTCCGAGCAGCGCGACGGTGAAACCGGCCTCAGCGAGCGCGATGGCCGCTGCACGACCGATGCCGGAGCCGGCGCCCGTGACGGCTGCGAATTTCTTCGAGACTGACATGGCTTGATTTCCTGCTGGTTGAAAGAGGGGCGAGGTGGCCGACGACCGCGATCATCGCCACTTCGGCAATGTAGTCGAAATGCGCGGCGCGCATGTTCGAGCGACATCGTAAAGCCGGCGCGATGGCCGTGGCTATTTCTTCCGGCCCGGTACGGCCTTCCGCGCCCGCGTGCCCGTTTCCGCGAACAGATCGACCACCACGTCGCGCAGCCACTTGTTCCCCTCGTCCTGGTTGACCCGCGTATGCCAGAGCATGTGAATCGGCGCGCCCGGCACCGTGACGGGCAACGCGCGCCAGCCCAGCGAGAACGGTGCGGCGAGCTGCTGCGCGAGATGCTCGGGCACCGTCGCGATCAGGTCGGTGCGCTGCAGGATGTAGCCCACGCTCATGAAATGCGGCACCGTGAGCCGCACCTGGCGCGCCACGCGGCGGCGCTTCAGCCATTCGTCCACCTGCCCGTGACCGGTGCCGGCCGACACCACGACCAGATGCTCGGCCTCGCGCCACGTGTCGACCGTCAGCGGCGCGTCCTCGAGCGGATGCCCGCGCCGGAACAGGCACACGTAGCGCTGATCGAACAGCCGGCGCTGATAGAAGCCGCCCTTGAGCTGCGGCAGCAGGCCGATCGCGAGATCGACGCGGCCGTCGGCCATTTCGTCGCCGAGGTTGACGCTCGTGTCGCGCACGGTATTGAGCGCAATGCCCGGCGCCGCTTGCGACAGGTGTTCGAGCAGCGCGGGCAGGAACACGACTTCGCCGATGTCGGTCATGCCGATCGTCAGCGTGCGCGTGACGCGCAGCGGATCGAAACCGGTCTCGGGGTTCAGCGCGGCATGCAGTGTCGCGAGCGCGTGCGACACGGGTTCCGCGAGGCGCAGCGCGAACGGTGTCGGCACCACGCCGCCCGGCCCGCGCACGAACAGCGGATCGCCGAGCCGGCGGCGCAGCTTCGCGAGCGCATTGCTCACGCCCGGCTGGCTCATGTTCATCTGCTCGGCGACGCTCGACACGCGCCGTTCCTGCATCAGCCGCTGGAACAGCAGCAGCAGGTTGAGGTCGATATCGCTCAGTTCCATGGGTTTTGCCTTGCCGGGTTCATTGCTGCCAGTGATGAAGCAGATTCCGGTCATTTTATTGCGGGATGAAGGTCCGCTCCCGAGAATACCGATACGGCCCATGCAATCGACATGACCGCTGCGCACGCCGCAGACCCCACATCGGAATATCGGAGACACCTTCATCATGCAGACGAACCTGAAGATTGCGATCGTCGGCGCCGGGATCGGCGGCCTGACGCTCGCGCTCGCCCTGCGCGAGCACGGCATCGACGCGCAGCTTTACGAACAGACGGAGGTGTTGCGCGAAGTCGGCGCGGCCGTCGCGCTGTCGGCCAATGCGACGCGCTTCTACGAACGCATGGGATTGCGGGCGGCCTTCGACGCGGTGTGCGCGGACATCCCGGGGCTCGTCTATCGCGACGGCCGCAGCGGCGCGGTGATCGGCCATCATCGCGGCGATCCCGACTATCGCCGGCAATTCGGCGGCGCGTACTGGGGCGTGCATCGCGCGGACCTGCAGGCCGTGCTGTCCAGGGCCGTCGGCCTCGACGCCATCCATCTCGGCCATCGGCTGACCGATCTCGCGCAGCATCCCGATCGCGTCACGCTGTCGTTCGACAACGGTGTGCGTGTCGACGCCAATCTCGTGATCGGCGCGGACGGCGCGCGCTCGATCACGCGGCGCTGGATGCTCGGCTACGACGATGCGCTGTATTCGGGGTGTTCGGGGTTTCGCGGCGTGGTGCCGGCCGCGCGGCTGAGCCTGTTGCCCGATCCTGAAACGTTGCAGTACTGGATCGGGCCGCACGGGCGCCTGCTGCACTATCCGATCGGTGACGACGGCGACCAGAATTTCCTGCTGGTCGAGCGTCATCCGTCACCGTGGCCGTCGCGCGACTGGGTGATGCCGTCGGAAGAGGGCGAGCAACTGCGCGTGTTCAGGGACTGGCATCCGGCGGTGGTGCAGATGATCACGGCTGTGCCGATCAGCCAGCGCTGGGGGCTGTTCCACCGGCCGCCGCTCGGCCGCTGGAGCCGCGGGCGCGTGACGCTGATCGGCGACGCCGCGCATGCGCTGGTGCCGCACCACGGGCAGGGCGCGAATCAGTCGATCGAGGATGCGGTGGTGCTGGCCGCGCAACTGGTGCAGGCCGGGCCGGGCAACTGGCGTGAAGCGCAGGAAGCGTACGAGCGGCTGCGCCGTGGCCGCACGCGCAAGGTGCAGTACGCGTCGATCTCGGTGGCCGACGTGCTGCACCTGCCCGACGGGCCGGCCGCGCAGGCGCGCAATGCGCGTCTGGCCGAGCGCGACAGCGTGCTGCATCACCTGGACTGGATTCACGATTTCGATGCGCTGGCCGGGGAGCCGAGCGAGCGGCAGGGTGGCACGTGGCTTTGAGCGCTCAGTCTCGAGCACGTCATCCCGGCGCGACAGGTGTGCCGGGATGGCGGGCGCAGGGCATGAGGCTGATCGAGAGACTACGGCTCGCCGGTCACCGGCCGGTTTGACGAACAAAACGGGCGGGGCAGTGCCCGCCCACCGTCACTTCACGCATTCGAGCGCGTACTTCAACCCCTGCCCGAGCAGCCCGCGCCATACGTCCCACGTATGCCCGCCGTCGACGATGCGCAGCTCGGCCGGGTTCTGCGCGCGGCGCAGGTGCGTGTACAGCACGCTCGATTCGGCCTGGATGGTCAGGTCGTCGTCGCCGGCGGCAATGAACATCGGGATTCGCCAGCTGCGCGCGAAATAGCCGCGCATCAGCGCCGGGTAGTTGAGCTCGTGCCACACGCGCGAGTCGAACTGCCGGTCGCCGAACACGCCGACGTAGCGCGCGGCGGAATTGAGCGGCGGCTCGTTCGCGTAGATCGCGGGGCTCAGCAGCATCGCGCCGCAGAACAGCCCGGGTTCGAGCAGCGAGAAGCGCAGCGCGCCGAAGCCGCCCATCGACACGCCGCCGATCGCGCGGCCGGCACGCTGGTTCGACACCGCGAAGTGCGCTTCGACTTCGGGCAGCAGGTCGTTGAGGAACGCGCTCTGCATCTTCTCCTTGCGGTCGACGTACCAGTCGGTGCCGCCCTGCGGCATCACGATCACGACCGGCGGAATCTCGCGGCGCTCGATCAGCGTGTCGGCGGTGGCCTGCAGCCGGCCCTGCGTGACCCAGTCGTTCGCGTTGCCGGCGTTGCCGTGCAGCAGGTACATCACCGGGTAGCGCGCGCCTTCCGGGTTGTAGCCGGGCGGCAGGTAGACCGTGTACGACCAGTCGCGCTTCAGCGACGCCGACCGGAACGTGCGCAGCACGACGCTGCTGCCCGGATTGAGTGCGGGCTCCTGCGCGGCCGACGGGGTCGTCGCGGTCTGGACGGCCGGCGGCGGTGGCGCGGGCGATACCGCCGGTGCGGGCGGCGTGGCGCGGGCCGTGGCGATGGAGCCGGCGATCAGGGCGAGGGCGAACGGAAGGGCGAGTCGGCGCATGTCGAATCGTTTCAGGAGAGGCGCCGGCTATCGTAGCAGCGGCGCATGACGGCGCGGCGCGTCATCGCCGCGAACGGAACGTCAGCCGCGCGACGAGCGGCCCGTAGAGTTTGGCGACGAGATACAGCAGGCCCATCGCGACGACGTCGGCGGTCAGGCCGAGCTTCACGTCGAGATAGCCTTCGGTCGCCTGGTAGAGCACCGAATCGACCGCGAGCGAGATGGCGGTGCCCGCGACGAAGCACAGCAGCCCCTGCCGGCCGATCGTGCCGATCCACGGCATCGCGTGTGCGACCTTCTTCATCCAGCCGAGGTGCACGAGCTTGGCCGCGAGCCACGCAATCGCGAGGAAGTTCGCGAGCCGCAGCGCGCCGAGGTTCTGCTTGATCGACGGATCGGTCGGGAACGGCTCGATGCGCAGCCGGTAGTACGCGCCGGCCGCGACGATCGCGAGTGCCGCGGCCGTCAGCAGCCAGCCCTGCGGCTTCGGCGCGAGCGTCTGGTAGACGGGCTGGCAGCGCGCGATCACGCCGAACACGAACAGGAACTGCCACGCGAACGGATTGAAGTCCCACGGCGCGCCTTCGACGGTCGGCAAAAAGCGCGCGACGTGCGGCGCCGCGACCCACAGCGACCCGCTGAACGCGAGCAGCAGCCACGGCTGCGTGCGTGCGAGCGGCAGCGCGAGCGGGACGAGCAGCGCGAAGAACGCGTACATCGGCAGCACCGACGCCAGGTAAGGCTGGCGGCGGAACAGCAGGATGTCGCGCAGCGCGGCGAGCGGCTTGTGAAGCAGGCCGTCGAGATCGTTGGTCGGCATGTTCGGGCCGTCGATCGCGAACGCGTTCAGCGCGGCCGTGATCAGCAGCATCAGGCCGGCCGTCACGAGGAACGCACGGTAGATCTCGAACGCGCGCCGGATGAAGCGCTGGCGCGCGGCGGCCTCGTCGTGCCGCTCGGCGAGCGAGTTGTACGCGATCGCGGTGGCGAAGCCGCCGAGGAACACGAAGACTTCGGCCGCGTCGCACAGCGCGTACGCGTGCAGCGTGACGCGCGACAGGATGCTGCCGCCGATGTGGTCGACGACGATGACGAGCAGCACGAGGCCGCGGAAGAAAGCGAGCTCGGCGTAGCGGCCGGCCCGGGCCGGTGCGGTCATCGGACCGCCTCCCGGCGCGGGCCGCGGGCGCGGCCGGCACGCGCCGCGCATGAATCGGGGTGAAGCATGACTTCGTGAAGAAATGACGAACGGATGCGCATTGTGCCACCGATGTGGCGCACACCGGGTTTACGCGGATGGTCGTCCGTCCTGCCGCTGCCGATAAGCCGGGTCAGGCAGTCTGCGCATCGGGGCAGTTGGACGAGCGCAACGGTTTGCGCCGGGTTCACTTACCCCGATGGACGGACGGTTTGCGACGTGACACCATTTTGACCTCACGCGGCCGCACACCGCGTCGTCCGCCCTGCGGGCCACACATACAACAGACCAAACATTCGCCGGGCGCTCGACCATGCCCGGCCCCCGGCTCCGGAGATCCGTCATGAAGAAGCACGTCATTTTTACCGCCGCGCTGGCCGCTTTCGCCGCGCCGGTCTTCGCCCAGAACAGCGTGACGCTGTACGGTGTGATCGACGAAGGCTTCAATTACACGAACAACGTGAACGTCAATGGGGTCGGAAAATCGAATTACCAGCTCGCGAGCGGCTATGCGCAGGGCAGCCGCTGGGGCCTGAAGGGCAGCGAGGATCTCGGCGGCGGGCTGAAGGCGATCTTCACGCTTGAGAACGGTTTTGACGTGAACAACGGCCGGCTCGGCCAGGGCGGCCGCATGTTCGGCCGCCAGGCGTTCGTCGGGCTGAGCGCGCCGCGCTTTGGCACGCTGACCTTCGGCCGCCAGTACGACTCGGTGGTCGACTATCTCGCGCCGCTCACCGCCAACGGCAACTGGGGCGGTACGCTGTTCTCGCACCCGTTCGACAACGACAACACGGACAACTCGTTCCGCGTCAACAACACGGTCAAGTATGCGAGCGCCGACTGGAACGGCCTGACGTTCGGCGGCACGTACAGCTTCAGCAACAGCACCGGCTTCTCGAACAACCGTCAGTACAGCCTCGGCGCGCAGTACTCGCTGGCCGGGCTGCAGGTTGCGGCTGCGTACCTGCAGGCGAACAACCCGGGTGTCGGCAGCGCGGGCGCGATCTCGGCGGATGACGCGAACTTCGTCGCCGAGCGCCTGCGGATCTTCGGCGGCGGCATCAACTACACGTTCGGCCCGGCCACGGTCGGCTTCGTCTACACGAAGACGGACGTGAAGAACCCGGTGTCGACCGTCTACCTGCCGGCCTCGACGTTCGCCGGCCTCGGGCTGACCGCGACGAAGTTCCAGAACTTCGAGATCAACGGCAAGTACCAGCTCACGCCCGATTTCTATCTCGGTGCGCAATACGTGTACACGGACGGCAAGTACGATGCCGCGGCCGGGTCGTTCAAGCCGAAATACCACACGGTCGGCCTGATGGCCGACTACAGCCTGTCGAAGCGCACCGACGTGTACCTGCAGGGCGCATGGCAGAAGGTGGCCGGCGACAAGACCGGCACGGCGGCCGACGGCGGTTACGTGGTCGGCACGGACGGCCCGTCGGCGTCGTCGAACCAGTTCGCGGTGCGCGCCGCGATCCGCCACAAGTTCTAAGGTTCTGGGCGGGCGGCGTCGGCGCGCGTGCGCCGGCGCCTGCCGTCAATCCGCCCGGGGCGTGGCGCCGAGCGTTTCCGCGAGCCAGTCGACGAAGATCCGCACGCGCGGCGCGAGATGCCGGCCGGTCGGAAACACCACCGACACGGGCAGCGGCTCGGCATTCCATTCCGGCAGCACCTCGACCAGCGAGCCGTCGGCGAGCAGCGGCCCGAGCCCTTCGCGCGGCGCCTGGATCAGCCCGAGGCCCGCGAGACAGCACGCGAGATACGCCTGCGAGCTGTTGACCGACACGACGCTGCGCATCTTGACCGCGTGCAGCTGGCCCGAATCCATATCCGCATATTCCCAGTCCAGCTCGCGGCCCGTGCGGCTCGAGAAATAGCCGACCGCGACGTGGTCCGGCAACTCGTCCGGCGAGCGCGGCGTGCCGTGCCGCTCGAGATACGCGGGCGCCGCGCAGTTGA
Organism: Burkholderia sp. Se-20378; assembly: GCF_017104665.1. Classification (NCBI taxonomy): domain Bacteria; kingdom Pseudomonadati; phylum Pseudomonadota; class Betaproteobacteria; order Burkholderiales; family Burkholderiaceae; genus Burkholderia; species Burkholderia sp. Se-20378. The sequence continues at coordinate 83,208 of NZ_JAAGPG010000002.1, forward strand.
TCTGCGCCAGTTCGCCGATGCGCCGCGCGACGAGCGACGTATCGGACATCGCACCCACCCGCACCGCGCAGTCGATGCCGTCGGCGACGAGGTCGACGAAGCGGTCGGTCGTGCCGATCACCACGCGCAGGTCGGGGTAGCGCGCGTGGAAACCCGGTAGCGCCGGAATCACCTGGTTCAGCGCGAAGCGCTCGGGCAGGTCGACGCGGATCGCGCCGCGCGGCATCGTGCCGGCATCCTCGAACAGCGTTTCCGCATCGTCCAGGTCGGCCAGCAGCCGCATGCAGCGCTCGTAATAGGTCGCGCCTTCGGCCGTCAGCGCGACGCGCCGCGTCGTGCGCTGCAGCAGGCGGACCTTCAGGTGCTTTTCCAGATACTGGACGGCGTTGCTGACCGTCGGGCGCGGCAGTTGCAGCTGTTCGGCCGCTTTCGTGAAGCTGCCGAGATGGGCGACGCGCGCGAAGATGCGCATTGCTTGCAGATGATCCATGCGGGGCGGGTGCGTGGGTGGAGGGGGCAGGCTCCATTGTTAATCAGCGTCGAATGGTTTGGTTGAGTGTTTCGCGTTTATCGCGTGTCGCGATGCGTCCAGAATCCGGCCTGTTCATTCATCACTCAAGGAAACGGACATGGAAACGCGTGAACTGGGCCGGACGGGCCCGCGGGTGTCGGCCATCGCGCTCGGCTGCATGGGGATGTCGGACTTCTACGGGCCGGCCGATCGCGACGAAAGCATCGCGACGCTGCACGCGGCGCTCGACCACGGCATCACGATGCTCGACACCGGCGATTTCTACGGGATGGGCGACAACGAGATGCTGATCCGCGATGCGCTGCGCGGCCGGGCGCGCGACCAGGTGCTGATCAGCGTGAAATTCGGCGCGCTGCGCGATCCGTCCGGCGGGTTTGCCGGCTACGACGCACGGCCGGTGGCGATCCGCAACTTCGTCGCGTACTCGCTGAAACGGCTCGGCACCGACTACATCGACATCTACCGGCCGGCGCGCGTCGATCCGGCGGTGCCGATCGAGGAGACGATCGGCGCGATCGCCGATCTCGTGAAGGCCGGGTACGTACGCCACATCGGCCTGTCGGAAGCCGGCGTCGACACGATCCGCCGCGCGGCGGCCGTCGCGCCGATCTCCGACCTGCAGATCGAGTATTCGCTGCTGTCGCGCGGCATCGAGGCCGGGATCCTGCCCGCGTGCCGCGAACTCGGGATCGGCGTGACCGCCTACGGCGTGCTGTCGCGCGGGCTGCTGGGCGGACGCTGGAGCACGGCGCGGGAAGGCGAGCGCGATTTTCGCGGGGCGAGCCCGCGTTTCCAGGGCGAGAACCTCGCGCACAACCTCGCGCTCGTCGACGCGCTGCGTGCGATCGCCGACGAGAAGGGCAGCAACCCGGCGCAGGTCGCGATCGCGTGGGCGCTGTCGCGCGGCGGCGATATCGTGCCGCTGATCGGCGCACGCAAGCGCACGCAGCTTCAGGACGCGCTGCAGGCGACAGATATGCAACTAACGGTCAATGACATCGCTCGCATCGAAGCGGCGGTTCCCGCCGGGGCGGCTGCCGGTGAGCGTTATCCGGCCGCACAGATGGCGCACCTCGATAGCGAGCAGGGGCAGGGGTCATCTCACGGGGACTGATCGGCCCGGGATCGGTTTTTGTTGCGGAACAGGTACGGCACTCGGTTCGGATGCCGGTGCCGAGGCGGGATTCGGCAACCCGGGTGCATGGTCCGGTCGCGCCTGCCTTGACGACTGCGGCGTGCTTTTCGCCGCGCCTGCTGCGCGACGGCACATCGGTGCATCGGTGCATCGGCACATCGGCACATCGGCACATCGGCACATTGGCACATCGGCGCATCGGCGCATCGACACCCCGACACAATCACGCCGCCGCCCCATCCGGCAAGCCCTAGCCAGCCTCAGGCAAAGCCAGATGGCGGGCGGCGCGATCGAGGTTCACCATCGGCGCCGTACTCAACCGGACGGAATGCCTTTCATGCACATTCATACGCTGACGATCATCGCGGTGGTTTTCCTGCTGGCCGGCGCGGTCAAGGGGATGATCGGGCTCGGGCTGCCGACGATCGCGATGGGGCTGCTGACGCTCGCGATGCCGCCGTCGGCCGCCGCGAGCCTGCTGCTCGTGCCGTCATTCATCACCAACGTGTGGCAGTTGTGGCTCGGCCCGTCGTTCGGGCCGCTGCTGCGTCGCCTGTGGCCGCTCCTCGTCGGCCTGACGATCGGCACGCTGACGGGCGGGCTGCCCGCACTCGCGGCCGGCAGCACCTGGACGCATGCGGCGCTCGGCGTGGTGCTGATCCTCTACGGGCTGTGGGGGCTGGCCGCCGCGCGGCTGCCCGCGCCGGGCCGCCATGAAAAATGGCTGTCGGCCGTGGTCGGCTACCTGACGGGTGTCGTGACGGCCGCGACCGGCGTGTTCGTCGTGCCGGCCGTGCCGTACCTGCAGGCGCTGCGGCTGTCGAAGGACGACCTGATCCAGGCGCTCGGGCTGTCGTTCACCGCATCGACGATCGTGCTCGGCCTGCAGTTGCGCGTGACGGGCGCGCTGGAGACGGTCGATCTCGGCGTGTCGGCGCTCGCGCTCGTGCCGGCGCTGGCGGGCATGGCCGGGGGGCAGTATGCGCGCCGTGTGATGAGCGAGAAGGCGTTCAAGCGCTGCTTCTTCGTCGGGCTGATCGCGCTCGGCGCGTATATGGCGGCGTCGGGGTGGCTGTGAGCGGGCCTCGCTGGCGAGCGTGATGCCCGCCCGCTGTCCGTGACGCTCCCGAAGCCGGTTTCGACAGCAACCGGCTTCGGGAGCATTCACCGGACGCGGGTCACACAGCTCAGGCCGGGTCGGCGTACTTCAGCGTCCACCCGAACGTGCGGGTCGCGCCCGCGCCGAGTGCAAACGGCTTCGTCGTACAGGCGAAGTTCGAATGCAGCTGACCGATCGGCGTCGTCGACAGCGGATTCGTCGTTCCGTTTACCGTGTCGAAGGCGGACAACGCGCAGTTGTCGAACCCGGACGCCGCATAGCCGGTCGCGGCGCTGTTCGCATACGTCACCGATACCCCGTCGCCATTCGCCTGCGTCGATGCGAAATCCGCGAACGACGTGAAGTCCGTCTCGACCGACAGGTTGCCGGTGAGCGTGCCCGTACTCAGCGTGTCGCTGCGTGCGACCGAGCCGTGCACGAACGTCAGCACCGTATGCACCTGCAGGTCGAGATCGGTCGTGTATGCCGCGTTCTTCGACGCGAGCCGGAACTTCGCGGTATCGAACGACACGATCACCTGGCCGTTGCTTTGCTGGACGTTCAGGTTCTTGTAGTACGTGACGGGAATGTAGGTCTTCCCGTTGTACGACACCTGCGGCACCAGCAGCGCGTAGCCGAGATCGGTCGTGCCGTAGATCAGCTTGTCGGAGAACGGCACCGGGTAGTACGGCGTGTACGAGTTGTAGTCGGGCGCCTGGCTGAGGTTCAGGTTGATCACGCGCCGGCCGTCGCGCACGGTGACGAGCGCCGCACTGTACGGATGCGCGGTGTCGCCCGGCTGGTTGTACCAGGTGAGCGTGTAGTGCGGCAGCGCGTCGAGCCATGCGTTGTAGTCCGCATCGGCCATCGGCGCCTTGCCGCCGAAGCCGAGCTTGTTCCACCACGCGTTCACGTACAGGTACTGGTGCAGCAGGCTGAAGTTCTCGCCCATCACGCGCGGCTTGCCGCGATACGCGTCCGTGCCGCGGCCCTTGACCCACATGTTCACCGACGGCGTCGGCAGCGACGGGTCGTACCAGTAGGTGTCGAATCGGTGCGCGGCCTGGTAGATGAATGCATACGCAACCTGTTTCTCCTGGTCGGTCAGCACGCCGGCATTGGCCGCGGCGGTCAGCACTTCCATGAACGCCGAATCGCCGTACGGGCCGATCGAGCGGCCGTAGTTGAAGCCCTGGCCGTTCGCGTTCAGCTGCGGCAGGATCAGGTCGACCGACTTGCGCAGATAGCCCTTCAGCTCGGGGGTGAGGTTCGCCTCGTTGCCCATCTCGAACGTGCGCTCGGTCACTTCGCCGATCAGCAGCGTGCTGTAGCGGTCGAAGCGCGCCTGGTCGTAGTAGGTCGTGTGCGTGTTGGACGCTTCGTCCGAGAATCCGCCCGACGAGTCGTTGCGGATATGGTTCGTGAGCGTGTACAGCAGCGCATCGCGCGCGCCCATCGTCGCGACCGACGGATCGGTCTTCGAGGCAAACGACGGGCTGCTCCAGCCGAGCTTCTGGCGCAGCCCGGCAATTCCGTAGGACACCGCATAGTAGTTCTGCGCGGTGTTGAGCGATGCGATGTCGATCGGCGTGCCGGCCGCGGGGCACGTATCGGTCTTGCCGCTCGCATCGGGGCCGAACATGTCGCAGAAGGTGAGGCGCTGCTGCAGTGTCGCGAGCATCGCGTCGCTGAAGACTTCGTTGAGCATCCCGTGCGCCTTCAGGTTGTTCAGCGCGACGAGGTAGTAGTACTCGCCCCACGACGTGTTCGCATACGTGTAGTTGCTGCCCGACTGCGCCATCATCGCGGTCGTGATCGTCTGGTACGTCGCGAGGTAGCTCGCGTACTGCGGATCGTTCTTCGACTTCATGTCGATCAGGATGTACGACAGGCCGAGCGCGAGCTTGCCCGGCAGGAATTTGTCGCCGGTGTTCGTGTCGAGCACGTGGACCGGCGTGCCGTCGCCGAGGTCCATCACGACCTGCGTGAAGTCGGGCGATTTCCGGATCAAGTCGAACAGCGCGCGCATCTGGCCCATCATCGTGACCGGTATGTTCGCGCCGGCCGGCACGCTGGTGTCGGGCGCGCCGTAGACGAGCGCCTGCAGCGAGTTCGATGCGAGCGACGGTGTCGTGGACGGGGGCGGCGAAGATGACGGCGGCGTATCGGTCACGTCGTTGCCGCCGCAGGCGCTGACGAACAGGACGGAAAGGGCGCTGAGCGCGGCGCCGAGCGCGAATCTGCTGCGCGGATGCATTGTGTCTCCAGTTTTGAATAGTGATGAAGGCCGGGCGGGTGTGGCCGTTGCCGCGCTCGATGCCCGTACCTGGCCGCCGTCCTGCAACCCTGATCCCTGAAGACGGACGGCCTGAATCACCTGTCGAGCGGGCAAGCGTTCTCCCTGCACGGGCCGTGGCCGGCGTCGCGCGGATGCAGTGGAAAACGTTTTCCAAATTTAGGCAGCGATCGGCGTGATGTCAATGAACTTTCACGCCGGACGGGGCGGGAGAAACCCGGATAGTGGAACGGAGGGAGTGGTGCGTGAGATTGGGATGTCGCGGAAATTACTGGGATTTTTTACGGATGAGATGAGGTTGAGGCGTGGGATGTCGACGCGGAAGCGGCGAGCAGAAGGGCTGGTCGGAGATTCGCGCTCGCCGGATATTGAGAGAAAACGTTATCCATAAGGATCGATGTGAATTCGGCGGACATCGGGGCGCGAGGGCGACAGGCAGCCAGGCCGTTCCGGCAAGACTAAAGCTGTGCCTCGATCGCCGCCTTGTCGATCACCGACCAGACCTGGCAGATCTTGCCGTCATGAAATTCGTAGAACACGTTCTCGCAGAACCTGACTTTCCGGCCGTCGACGGCGAGCCCCATGAACGTCCCGCTCGGCGAACATGCGAAGCGAAGCCGGCATGCGATGCGCGGCGGCTCGCACACGAGCATCTGGATGTCGAAACGGAGATCGGGAATGTCGCGGAAGTCCTGTTCCAGCATCGCGCGATAACCGGCGAGGCCGAGCGGCCGGTCATTGTGGATCACGTCGGCGCAGACGTATTCGTCGAGCGCCGGCCAGTCTTGCCGGTTCAGGCAGTCGATGTAGGCGCGGTAGCGGGTGGCAAGATCGGTGTCGGTCATCGTTGCTTGTCCTGGGGTATCGACGGGCGGTGTGGCGTATCGCGCCGCGGCGAACAGCGACGCCCTAGCGGGTTTGTCCGTGGCGGTTTTCCCGGTCGGTCGGATGCGGCAGCTTCAGCGCGTCGAGTATCCGGCATTCGACGGCCGGCCAGTCGCGGTCGCCGTTTTCGATCGACAGCTTGTCGAGCGGCAACTGATCGAACAGTGCATCGGTCAGTCGACGGTAGTCGCGGTACAGCGCGATCAGCCCGTCGAGACCGGTGAACCCGCGCCGCACGCAGTACGGCGCGGCCAGTTTCCAGCGAGTCTGATAGGCGACCCAATCGTCGCCGCGCTCGGCACAGACAGTGCGGAGGGCTGCGTCGATGTCGCGCTGCCAGAAGTAGATGACTAGCGGCGCGAGCGGAGCAATCGTGCGGGCGAGTTCGCGCACGTACGTTTCGATCAGTGCCGGGTCGCCTTCCATCAGGAGCAGGTGGGTCAGGTCGCCGTGAAAGAGTTGCCCGTCCAGCACGCTTATCGTGTTGCCGCGCAGCGCGTCGGCGACGAACGTCGCCCATCGCGCGAGCGCGCGCCCGGCAAGTTGCGCGGCCGTCGCATCGCGCCAGGGCTCGAACCAGTGCTCGAGTTCGTCGGTGGCCCGCACGGGGTGAGGTTCCGTTCGTTCGTGAATCGCCACGACGTCGCGTCCGGCTTTCGTCAGGTGCTTCGCGATGAAGCGCATCGCGGTCGACTTGCCGGAACCCATCACGCCCTCGACGATCACGAGCCGGCGAGCAGGAAGGAGGGAAGAGTCGCGGGTGGCGGGCATCGTGTCGGAGCAGGTGGATGCATGTAAGCCGTTACGAGGCTTAATTTCGTAAACAAGACGCGAACTACTCTGCTCCATCCGGCGAGTATTCCGGACGGTGGTGCGTACCTGCTGATGCACCCGGTGTGCATGAGGCGGTCGGGTGTTCCGCAAGATCCCGGTTGCATCAGTCTTGATTCATCAGGTACCTGCCGAATGGTCGAAGATGAGGCACGTGGTGCTTGCATGCGCATACAGCTTGCCGTCCGGCCCGACAATGCGCCCCTCAGCCGTGGCCACTTGCCGCCCGACATGAATCACTTTACCTTCCGCTCGCACGATGGGTACTTGATCATTCAGGGCGCGCACCATGTTTACCTTGAGCTCCAGCGTAGTGTAGCCCTTGCCGGCGGGCAGCATCGTGTGCACTGCGCAGCCTACTGCGGAGTCGAGCAACGTGGCAAACCAGCCGCCATGCACGGTGCCGAGCGGGTTGTAGTGGCGGCGTTGCGGTCGCCCCTGGAAGATTGCCGTGCCGGGCTCCATGTGGATTGGCAGGAAATCCATCGGTTCGCCGATCGGCGGCGGTGCCAGTTCTCCTGCGAAGATTGCCTCGAACATCTCCATCCCCGAGCGGGCAAAGACTTGCCCCTTGGGGTCTGCATCAGGCGCAATCAGGCGCGCGCGTACTCTCGCTTCGTCTGCATCCCACCGAGCCATCGTCTCATTTGCATCCACAGACACCTTCCTTCTCCAAAGATCATAAAGTAGACAACACTTGTAGATACAATACTTGCAGGTACAATATTCTGCATGAAGAATATCACCAAGCCAACGGGATGCACCAACCTGAAGTTGCGCCAGCTCACTCGAGTCGTGACGCGCCACTACGATCACTATGTCACCGAGACGGGGCTCAAGAGCACTCAGTACGCGTTGCTCACGTATGTGGTCAAGGTTGGCCCCGTCCAGCCAGGCGATCTGGCTCGACACATGAAGATGGACGCGTCGACGTTGACGCGTAACCTGCAGCCGTTGACCGCGCAGGGCTACCTGGAGCTTCGCGCGGGTAAGGACGCGCGTAGCCGCTTGGTCGACGCAACCGCGGAAGGTCGTGCCAAACAGGCCGAAGCTCAGCGCGCCTGGAAAGCAGCGCAGGTAGCACTCAACAAGCGGTTGGGCGACGAACGCGTTGCCGCGTTGCACGACCTGCTCGACGGGTGCATTGCATGTCTCGATGAAACCCCTTCTGGGGATATCCCGCACTGACCTTGTGCGAGCAGACTCGTCTGCGCCATCGGATCAGTCCCGCACCGCATCGTTCTTGCCGTACAAGGTCGAGAACTTGCCAAGAAGGCTCGAGGATGTGTTTTCGGATAGTTTCCGTGAACTGACGGAGCACGTGATCATTCCGTGACAGGTTTAACTTCAAACAGGATGTCGATATGACCCAAGCACTGTTCTCGCCGTTACGCCTTGGCCCGTTCGCACTCGCCCATCGCGTGGTGATGGCTCCGCTCACACGCATGCGCGCTGCCGAACCCGGCAACACCCCGCATGCACTGAACGTGGAGTACTACCGTCAGCGTGCCACGGACGGCGGCCTGATCATCACCGAAGGCTCGCAAATTTCACCAACAGGTCAGGGGATGCCCGCGACACCGGGTATCCACAGTCCGGAACAGGTCGAAGGGTGGAAGGCGGTTACGCAAGCGGTGCATGCCAAAGGTGGCCTGATATTCATGCAGCTCTGGCACGTAGGTCGCATCTCGCATTCGTCGCTCTTGAATGGCGAGCAACCGGTCGCTCCCTCTGCGATCGCGGCGCCGGGCAATGCATTTACTGCCACGTTCGAGAGGGTGCCGTTTGAGATTCCGAGGGCGCTGGACACAAAGGAAATTGCTTCGCTGGTCGACGACTATGCGCAGGCAGCGCGCAACGCACTCGAAGCCGGATTCGACGGTGTGGAGATTCATGGCGCCAACGGCTACCTGCTTGAACAGTTTTTGCAAAGCCGGAGCAATCACCGTACAGATGCATACGGCGGCTCGATCGAAAACCGGTGCCGCATCGTGCTTGAGGTGGCCGAGGCCGTGTCGGCTGTATTCGGGGCCGACCGCGTCGGCATCCGCCTGTCTCCTTTTGGCGTAGCCAATGGCAGTGGAGAAGACGCGCCACTGCCGCTGTATTCTCATCTCATCGAACACCTGGCGCGCCTGGACCTTGCGTATCTGCATCTGATCGAACCTCGGGCGAGTGGCGCGGGCCAGGCCGACGTCGACCACCAGAACGTACCATTCGCTTCAGAGTTGTTCCGTCCGCACTGGCCTAATGTATTGATCGCGGCCGGAAACTACACGCCTGCCACCGCGGGGGCAGTGATCGGAGCGGGGCGCGCGGATGCCGTCGCGTTTGGGCGTTTGTTCATCGCCAATCCCGATCTGCCCGAACGCGTACGCCTGGGCGCCAGCCTCAATGCCTACAACCGGCCAACGTTTTACGGCGGTGGCGCAGCCGGATACACCGACTATCCGGCCTTGGGTGAGACTGCCGGTGCCTGAAACGTCAAGGCTCACGTGCCCTTGGCTTTAACGCCGCGGTCCCCGTTACAGCACGCGATGGTGGGGACCGTGCAGCCTCAAGGCCATAGCCGACCACGACCTCGGCCTATCAATTCGGCTTGCCGGAAAATGCGGTGCAAATACCCGCGCACAAAGAGCATTCCTCTTGAATCCCGGTCGCTTCGACTGACGACGAAACGAGCGGGATGCCAATAACCGGCAGGTTACCGAGCCGTCGCGTCCCCCGACAAGAACGCGACGAACTCCCGCGTGTACTTCGGCAGCGCATCGAACGACCGCGCGCACAGTTTCAATCGACGGTGGCTCCACGCATCAGACAGCTCGACGAGCCGCACGTCCATTGTCTGCATCGCACGCTCGGCCGCATGGCGCGACACGATGCCGATGCCCACGCCGCTCGCGATCACGCGGCAGATCGCATCGAAACTCTTCAGTTGCACGCGATAGCGGATCCGCTTGCCGAGCGCGCGCGCCTGGTCGGCGAGATGCACCTGCAGTGCGCTGCCGTCGGTGAGGCCGATGAAGTCGGCATCGGCGATCGAGTCGAACGCGACCTTGCCGTGCGACGCGAGCGGATGCGCGGCCGGCACGACGACGATCAGCCAGTCCTCGCGGAACGGCTTCTGTTCGAGCCCGCCGAGCCCGACCGAATCGGCGACGATGCCGACCTCGGCCGTCTTGTTGCGGATCGCATGCACGATCTCCTGGCTCGAACGCTCCTCGACGCTGATCGACAGCTTCGGATGTAGCGGCAGGTAGTCGGCCAGCGCGTCGGGCAGGTATTCGCTCAGCGACGCCGTGTTGCACAGCAGCCTGATGTGCCCGCGCAGCCCCTGGCCGTATTGCTGCAACTCGCCGCGCATGTGGTCGATCTGCTGCAGCACGGTGCGCGCGTGGTGTTCGAGCGCGCGGCCCGCATCGGTGGCCTGCGCGCCCGACTTGGTTCGGTGCAGCAGCGGCACGCCGAGCTCGTCCTCCATGCCGCGGATGCGCTCGCTCGCGGCCTGCAGCGTGATGTGGGTCCGCTCGGCGCCGCTCGTGATCGTGCCGGCCTCGCAGATGTTCAGGAAGAGCCGCAGGTCGGTCAGGTCGAAGCGCATGATGGGGGGCGATCGTATTGGAATGGCCGATAAGTTAGCAGGGAACGGCCGCCGAGGTCTCAGGCGCAGCTTGAGGCCCGATTCGCCGGTTCCGCATTTTCGGGGCGCGATCGATGGCGGATCATGGCCGCACATCAACCGGGGAGCCTGTCATGCGGATCGATCCGTCGTGGAGCGTGTCGTTCAAGATCGCGTTGCACGTGCTGTTCCTGTGCATCGGCATCGCGTGGGCCTGTTCCGAACTCGCCGCGTGGTTGCGTTGAACGTTGTGGCGGGTGCGCGCCGCCGTGGGCGGCGGTCGCCGCTTCGCATCTATTGAAACAAATTCGTCATAGTTTCTTGAGACGAAAATTCTTCCGCTTTCCTGCAAAAAGACCATCAAGTTTTTCTGAATCGGACCGTATTACCGGTAGTGAATGCCGGCCGGCGTCCGGTTCGTGATCGTTTGTCATCATTGTTTGCATCCGGTTACACGTCGGCCGTTCCGTTTTTGAGATGCTTGAAAGATTGTCAAACCGGAGTCGGATCGTCCATGAAAACGCGCGAGATTCACCGCAACGCGGCGTGGCTGCCAGGCCTGGCAGCCGCGCTCGTCATGGCCGGTTGTGCAAGCACGCAGTCCGTTCCGCCGAGCGACACGCTGGCGGGACAGCCGTCGCCGTCGAGCCAGCCCGGTGCTGCGCCGTCGGCCGCCACACCGCCGCCGGCGCCGATTCTCGTCGCGCAGAAGTACGTCGTGAAGCGCGGCGACACGCTGACGGGCATCGCGTCCTCGAACGGCTGCAGCATGGCCGACCTGCGCACCTGGAACAAGCTGGGCGCGAACGGCAGGCTGCGCATGGGGCAGGTGCTGCGCATCGTCAAGCCGCAGCCGTTGCCGCCGCCGGGCGCGGCCGGCACGCAAGTGGCCGCATCGTCGGCGTCGAGCAATGGCGCAGGGAGCAACGCGGCAGCCGCGCAGGCCACCGCGTCGAATGCGAGCGACCGACAGGTCGTCAAGGAAACGAAGCGGCATGCGGGCGGTGTCGCACTCAAGTGGCCCGCGAGCGGCAAGATCGTCGACGGGTTCCGGCCGGGGCAGAACCGCGGCATCCAGATCGCCGGCCGGCCGGGCGACCCGGTCCGCGCCGCGGCCGACGGCCGCGTGATGTACGCGGGCACCGGCCTGAACGATTACGGCAGCCTGATCATCGTCCAGCACAACGCGGATTTCCTGACCGCCTATGCGCACAACCGCAAGCTGCTCGTGAAGACGGGCGACATCGTGCGCCAGGGCGACGAGATCGCCGAGATGGGCGACCTCGACAACTCGCGTGTCGCGCTGCTGTTCGAAGTGCGGCGCGACGGCAAGCCGGTCAATCCGATGCCGTATCTGCCTTCGTCGCAAGGGTGAAGCAGGGTCGTTTCGCTGGAACGTGGCGGCGGTCGCTGCTACGCTAGGGTCTGTTTGCGAGTCCCGCGCTTCGCGGGGCCGACGGTCGTCTTTCGGGGATGCGCGGCGTATGCCGTCGCGAGCCGGCCGCCGGCGTGAACGGGCACGCTTCTTCTGGGCGCGCCCGCGTTGCTTCGTGCCACCGATTCCGACAGAACACACCACATTCATGGAACACTCTCCGACACGCCGCTCGCTGTTGCTTGCCGCCGTTGCCGCGCCGTTCGTCGCCGCGTGCAGCTCCGCGCCGGTCGCCGACCAGGGGCGCGCCCATGCCGCCCAGGCTGAATTGACCGCGCTCGAGAAGGCTTCGAATGGCCGGCTCGGCGTCGCCGCGCTCGATACGTCGAACGGCGTGCGCATCGCGCACCATGCGCGCGAGCGCTTCCCGCTGTGCGGCACCTATGCGGTCGTCGCGGCCGCCGCGATGCTCGCGCGCGGCTCGCTCGACGCGTCGCTGCTGCCGCGCCGCATCCTGTACCGCCGCTATGAAATCGTGTCGGGCTCACCGATCACGGAAAGCCACGTCGACACGGGCATGACGATCGAGCAGCTGTGCGTCGCGATGCTGCAGTCGGGCGACAAGGGCGCCGGCAATCTGCTGATGGGTGTGCTCGGCGGCCCGCAGGCGGTCACGGCGTTCGCGCGCGCGAGCGGCGCCACGTCGTTCCGCCTCGATCACTGGGAACCCGAACTGAACAACGCGGCGCCCGGCGACGAACGCGATACCTCGACACCGGTCGAGATGGTCGACACGCTGCAGCGGCTGCTGCTCGGCAACACGCTGCAGGAGCCGCAGCGCACGCAGCTGACGGAATGGATGGTCGGCGGCGCGCGCGGCGCGACCGGCATCGCGGCGGGCGT
>NZ_JAAGPG010000359.1:0-8929 GCF_017104665.1 Burkholderia sp. Se-20378
TGTACACGGTGCTCGACGACATCCGCGAAGGGCGGCTGATCCGCGTGCTCCCCGAGTACCGGCTGCAGACGGTGAGCGTGTATGCCGTCTACGCGACGCGCCGCTATCTCGACGCGAAGATCCGCACGTTCCTCGACCACCTGCGCACGACGCTTACGCCTGCGCTCGAGAACGACCTGCGCGAACTCGACCGGCTGACCACCGAACTGACGCCGGGCGGCCGCAAGCGCGCGTGACGATCCGCGCGGGCGTGCTCCGCGCGAACCGCACGGGTCGCGGCGAGGCTCATGCGTGCGGCGGCGCGATGCGAATCCGCTCGAAGCGTCCCGCGAGCCATCCGTAGGCGGCAATGCCGAGCAGCCCGTGCGCGGCGACGAACCACAATGCGCCGGCGAACGAGCCGGTGCTGGCGACGAAATAGCCGATCACGAGCGGCGTGACGATCCCGGCGATGTTGCCGAGGCCGTTGAATACGCCGCCACTCAGGCCGACCATCCCTTCCGGCGCCGTGTCGGCGAGTACGGCCCAGCCGACCGCCGCGAGCCCCTTGCCGAAGAACGCGATCGTCATCAGTGCGATCACGATCGCATTCGACGACGCACCGTTCGCGAGCACGAGCAGCGTCGCCATCGCCATCCCCACGACGAACGGCGTCTTGCGCGCCTTCGACGGATGCATGCCGCGCCGGATCAGCCAGTCCGACAGCACGCCGCCGAGCACGCCGCCCGTGAACCCGCAGATCGCCGGCAGCGCGGCGACCCAGCCTGCTTCCATGATCGTCATCCCGCGCCCCTTGATCAGGTAGATCGGGAACCACGTGATGAAGAAGTAGGTGAGTGCCGTGATGCAGTACTGGCCGATGTAGATCGCCCACAGGTTCCGGTGGCGGAACAGTTGCGACACGTCGTGCCACGACACGCGCGGCCGATGGCGCACGCGGTTCGCTTCGAGATCGACGAGCGCGCCGTGCGCGCGCAGGTAGTCGCGCTCCGCGTCGCTCACGCGCGGATGGCCGTGCGGCTCGCGATACCACGCGAACCACAGCGCGGCGAGCGCGATGCCGAGCATCCCCATCCACAGGAACACGTGCTCCCAGCCGAGCGCATGCGTGAGCCAGGCCATCGCGGGCGTGAACAGTACGACGGCCATGTACTGCGCCGAATTGAACAGTGCCGATGCCGTGCCGCGTTCGGCGGTCGGGAACCAGCACGCGACGATTCTCGAGTTGGCCGGGAACGCCGGCGATTCGACGAGGCCGAGCATGAAGCGCATGACGAACAGCGCAAGCGTGGCGGATGCGCCCTGCACGGCGAGCCAGCCGACCGTGCCCTGCAGCATCGTGAAGACCGACCACAGCAGCAGGCTCAGGCCGTACACGCGCCGCGCGCCGAAGCGGTCGAGTAGCCAGCCGCCCGGGATCTGGCCGATCGCATAGGCCCACGCGAACGCGGAAAAGACGATGCCGAGCTGCACGGGCGTCAGCCCGAGGTCGTGCGCGACGCCGGTGCCGGCGATCGACATCGTTGCGCGATCCGCATAGTTGATGACGGTGACCGCGAAAATCAGCGCGAGGACCGCATAGCGGACGCGGCCGATCGTGCGCGAGGCGGCGGGCGACGCGGCGAGGGCGGCGCCGCTGGATCGATTGGGCATGCGTGTCTCCTGGCCTCCGTCGCGCGGAGGCATCCGGTGTTGTAACGGGTGGCCGCGGTGCGGCGTGTGGCGATCAGCGCGTGACGCTGGTCGGCGGGCGCTGGCCCGCAAAACACGCGGCAAGATTGGCCAGCACGATCCGGCCCATCTCCTCGCGGGTTTCGTGGGTCGCGCTCGCGCGGTGCGGCTGCACGACGACGCGGTCGAGTTCGAGCAACCCGGCCGGCACGTGCGGCTCGTTCGCGAACACGTCGAGGCCGGCGCCGGCGATCGTGCCGTCGGCGAGCGCGCGAATCAGCGCGGCTTCGTCGACCAGCTTGCCGCGTGCGACATTGATCAGGAATCCTTTGGGGCCGAGCGCGGCGAGCACGTCGGCCGTCACGAGCACGTTGCCGTGATCGGCCGATGCCGCGATCACGAGCACGTCGCTGTCGCGCGCGAGTGCGGCGAGGTCGGGCACGAAGCGATAGCCGCTGTCGCGATGCTCGCGTGGGCCGAAGTAGCTGACGGGCATCCGGAACGCCTGCGCGCGCTGTGCGATTGCGCGCCCGACGCGGCCAAGCCCGACGATGCCGAGCCGTTTGCCGGTCACCTGCGTTGCGAGCGGCTGGGCCGTCTTGCCCCAGCGGCCGGCGCGTACGATGCGCTCGCCGGCGCCGAGGTCGCGCAGCGTCATCAGGATCAGCCCCATCGCCATGTCGGCGACGTCGTCGGTCAGCACGTCGGGCGTCGTCGTCACGTGGATGCCGCGTGCACGGGCGCGGTCGAGATCGACGGCATCGGTGCCGATGCCGCTGATCGCGACGATCTCGAGCGCGGGCAGCCGGTCCATCAAGGCGGCGGACAGGCCGTTCGCGCCGCCGGTCACGACACCGCGAATGCGTGCGGCCACGCGATCGAGCAGCGCGTCCGGCTGCTCGGCCGCATACAGCCGGTGCACCGCGTAACGGGCGGACAGTTCGGCGTCGATGGCGTCGGGGAGCGGCTGGGTGAGGAGGATGTCGATGGTCATGAAGGTCTCGGTCGTCGTGCGTGGCGCGGGCCGCGCATCAGGTGCAACCGAGTATAGAAATCGCATCGATATGCGTCTAACATCAAAAGACTATCGATTGATTCAAGAATTGGATGATTGAACTGCACCAGCTTCGCTGTTTCGTCGCGGTCGCCGAGGAGCTGCATTTCGGTCGCGCGGCCCGGCGCCTCTTCATGACCCAGCCGCCGCTCAGCCGGCAGATCCAGTTGCTCGAGCACGCGCTCGGCATCGCGCTGCTCGAACGCAGCAGCCGGCAGGTCAGCCTGACCGCGGCCGGCGAGCGGTTTCTGCGCGACGCCCGACACATCCTCGAATTCTCCGCACGAGCCGAGCAGGCCGCGCAGCGCGTCGCGCATGGCGGCGCCGGCCGCATCACGCTCGGCTTCACGGCGGTCAGCGCGTACCGGATGATCCCGATGCTGCTGGCGCACGCCGCGCATGCGCTGCCCGACGTCGACATCGAATTGCGCGAGATGGTGTCGACCGTGCAGATCGATGCGCTGGCGTCGCGGATGCTCGACGCGGGCTTCGTGCGCCAGCGCGCCGCGCGCCAGCCGCTCGAATACCGGCTCGTGCAGCGTGAGCCGATGCTGGTCGCGGTCGCGGAGGGCGCGCCGCTCGCCGCGTGCGAGCGCATCGGCCCCGACGATCTCGACCGGCAGCCGTTCATCGCGTATTTGCCGAACGAGGGGAAATACTTCCACGACCTGATCTCGGGCGTGTTCGCCAACGCGGGGCGGCTGCCGAACTACCTGCACTACGTTGGGCAGACGCATACGATCCTCGGCCTCGTGCGCGCGGGGCTCGGTGCCGCGCTCGTGCCGGCGTCGGCGCGCGAACTGCATGTCGACGGTGTGGTGTTCCGGCCGCTCGCGGGCGCCGACGTGGCGGCCGAGCTGTATCTCGCGTGGCGCACGGACAACGACAATCCGGCGCTGCCGGTGTTCAACGCGATGGTCGAGCGGTTTCTGACCGAGAGCGCTGAAGAAGCGGGCGCATAGGGGGACGGCGGGGCTACGACTCGCTCCAGCGTCCCGCCCGCATGCGTGGCTCAAAGTCTGTCGTCAGACAATTCAGGATGACCGCTTGAATCATTTCCGGGTCGTCCGGAATTGGCCGAAATTTCTCAGATTCGCAAATATTTCGGCCGGAAATCGACCGCACGGATCCCCATTTTCATCCTTGTCACGGGAAAACCCTCATTTTTATCTCGTCGGTCGTCGTATTACTGTATCGATACACTAAATCGATACAGTGCGTCGCGAGGCGCAATCGCAAAGGAGACGGCCCATGAATACCTACACCCGGCGGCGCTTTCTGCAGACGGTGTCCGCCGCCACGCTCGCGGCTGCAGGCGGCTTGCCGGAAGTCGTGCGCGCGCAGCCGGTCGTGACGCTGCGCTGCTCGTCGTCGATGCCGGCCGACCAGAACGCCGCGCACTACGTGTGGTACGAGCGTCTTGCCGCGAACCTGAAGGCGAGCGTCGGCGACGCGATCCGGGTCGACTACTTCCCGAACAGCCAGCTCGGCAAGGAGAGCGATGTCGTGCAGCAGGTCAAGATCGGCGCGATCGACATGATGATCGCCGGCTCGTCGATCTGGGCGACGGTGGCGCCGGAACTCGGCATGCTCGATCTCGGCTATCTGTTCGACAGCTATGCGCATGTCGCGAAAGTGCTCGACGGCCCGGTCGGTGCAAGCCTGAACGCGCTGCTGCAAAAGCGCGCGGGCTGCTCGGTGCTGACCTGGGGCTCGCATTTCGGTGGGCGCTGCGTGTTCACGAAGCAGCCCGTGTTGGCGCTGCAGGGGCTGAAGGGCACGAAGCTGCGCGTGCTGCCGACGCCGGCGTTCATGGACACCTTCAAGGCGATGGGGGCGGTGCCGACACCGATTCCGTTCGGCGAGCTGTACATGGCCGTGCAGACGGGCGTCGTCGACGGGCTCGAGCACGATCCGGCCACGGTGCTCGCGAGCAAGTTCGACGAAGTGGTGAAATCCTGCTGGCAATCGCATCACGTGTTTGCCGCGATGACCGTCGTGATGGGGCGGCGTGCGCTCGACCGGATTCCGGTGAACCTGCGCCCCGCGTTCGATCGCGCGGTGGCCGACGCGACTGCGCAGCAGCGCGCGATTGCCACGCAGAAGGCCGATCAGGCCGAGCAGGCGCTGAAGCAGCACGGCATGAGCTTCCATCCGATGGCGGCAGCCGAACGCGCGGCGTTGCGGCAGACGATGCACGACCGGCTCTATACGGCATTCGCCAAGCAGTATCCGGCGACCGCGCCGCTGTTTCCGGCGATTGCCGCCGCACGGGGCTGAGCGATGGAGACCTGTTCCGTTTCGGGCGCCGCGGCGGCGCCTGGCGCCGGCCGTCCGGCTCGCCGCGTCGCACGCGTGCTGGACGCGATGCTGCACGCGATCGAATACGTGTCCGCGGCGGTGCTGGCCGTCGATGTGCTCGTCGTGTTCGTCTCGGTCGTGTGCCGTTATTTCCTGCACGACCCGCTCGACTGGACCGAAGAGGTCGCGAGCGCGCTGATGATCGTGCTGGTGTTTTTCGGTGCGGCAACGGTGCTCGGGCGCAGCCAGCACGTCGGCATCGACCTGTTTCGCGGCTGGTTCCCGGCACGCTGGCAGGGCGCGCTCGTGCAGATCGGCCACTGGATCGTCGCGGCCGTCTCGCTGAACCTGCTGGTGTCGTCGTGCCAGCTGCTTGCCGATTCGTACGACCAGTTGACGCCGGGCGGGCTGCCGGGCTGGATCAACGTGTACCCGATGATGTTCGGCGCGCTGTTCATGACCGTGTTCGCGCTTGCGAATGCGCTCGACGCGCCGCGCCGCCGCGTGGCCGGCACGCTCGCGTGCTGCGCGGGATTCGCGGCCGCGCTGTATGGATGGAATGTGCTGGTGCCGGCGCACGCGATCGCGCCGGGCATGCTGCTGGCGGCCGGTTTCGTCGGTGGCCTCGTGCTGGGCGTGCCGATCGGTTTCGTGCTCGCGTTTTCGGCGCTGCTGTATTTCCTGGCCGACCCGACACTGCCGCTGCTCGTCTACTCGCAGCAGGTCATGGCCGGCGCCGATCACTTCGTGCTGCTCGCCGTGCCGTTCTTCGTGCTGGCCGGGCTGCTGATGGAATCGAACGGCATGTCCGCACGGCTCGTCGAGCTGCTGCTGCGGATCTTCGGGCGCGTGCGCGGCGGACTCGGGCTGATCGTGATTCTCGCGACGGCCTGCTTTTCCGGCGTGTCGGGCTCCAAGCTCGCCGACATCGCGGCAGTCGGCGGCGTCGTGATGCCGGCGGTGCGCCGTGCACGCCAGGATCCCGACGAAACGGCCGCGCTGCTCGCGTGCAGCGCGGTGATGGCCGAGACCATCCCGCCCTGCGTGAACATGATCATCATGGGCTTCGTCGCGAACATCTCGATTGCCGGCCTGTTCGTCGCGGGCATCGTGCCGGCCGCGGTGCTGGCCGCGTCGCTCGCGGTGGTCACGGTGATCACCGGGCGCAGGATCGACGTCTCGGCGGTGTTCACGGAGCGCCGCGCGTGGCTGCCGCTCGCGGGCGGCGCGCTGGTCGCGCTCGTGATGGTCGCGATGATCGGCAAGGGCGTGACGTCGGGGATCGCGACGTCGACCGAAGTCTCCGCGTTCGCGGTGGTCTATGCGCTCGTGGCGGGCTGGCTCGCGTTTCGCGAGTTGACCTGGCGTACGGTCGGGCGCGTGTTCGTGCGCGCCGCGTCGATGGCCGGCGGCATCCTGTTCATCGTTGCCGCGGCGTCGAGTGTGTCGTTCGCGCTGTCGATCGAGCAAATTCCGGCGCTGGTCTCGGGCACAATGACCGCGTTCGCCCACCAGTACGGTGCGACGATGTTCCTGCTGCTCGCGGCGCTGGTCATGGTCGTGTTCGGTGCGGTGCTCGAGGGTGCGCCGGCGTTGATCATCTTCGGGCCGCTGCTTGCGCCGATCGCGTTGCAGCTCGGCATCAACCCGCTGCATTTCGGCACGGTCGTGGTGGTGGCGATGGGGCTCGGCCTGTTCGCGCCGCCGGTCGGACTCGGACTGTTCACGACCTGCGCGATCACGGGCACAGAAGTCCGGCACGTTGCGCGGCCGATGGTGAAATATCTGCTGGTGCTGGTCGCCGCCCTCGTGGCGCTGATTCTCGTGCCGGCGTTTTCGTTGTGGCTGCCGGCCCGTTTCGGCCTGTAGCCGCCTTTTACAGCAAGATGACATGAGTACGATTCAGGACGTGGCCCGTCATGCGGCCGTATCGGTCAGCACGGTTTCGAACGTGCTCAACGGCCGCACCGACCAGATGAAGCAGGAAACGCTCGAACGCGTGAAGGCCGCGATGGAAGTGCTGCAGTACCGGCCCAGCACGCTGGCGCGCCAGCTCAAGACGGGGCAGACGCCGCTCGTCGGGCTGCTGGTGCCGTCGATGGCGAACCCGATGTACGGCTACATTGCGCGCGAAGTCGAGGCCTGCGCGCAGGAACGGTACGGTCATCGCGTGCTGATCGGCAATACGTATCGCGATGCGAAGAAGGAGGCGTCGTTCTTCGACGACCTGTTCGCGCATGGCGTGCGGCGCGTGATCGTGATCTCGTCGCTGGCCGACGAGAGCCACCTCGAGCGCGCGGCCGAGCGCGGGATGACGGTCGTGAGCTACGACCGGCGCGCGACGCCCGGCGAGCCGTCGAAGGTCGAACACGTCACGGCCGACAACGAAGCCGCCGCGCGGCTCGCGACGCGTTGCCTCGTCGATGCGGGACACCGGCGGCTTGCGTTCGCGACGGTCGCCGGCATGACGGTGAGCCGCAGCGACAAGATCCGCGGCTTTCTCGAGACGGCGCGCGATGCGGGCGTCGACGCCCACGCTAGGGTGCTCGACGGCGGCCCCGCGAACGAGTATGGCGACGCGGTGATCGTCGACGTGGGGCGCGCGCTGGGCGTCGCGCTTGCCGCCGATCCGGCGCGGCCGACCGGCATCGTCGCGGTCAACGACCTGTTCGCGCTTGGCCTGATGGCCGGATTGCGTGACGGCGGCCTGCGTGTGCCGGACGACGTGTCGGTCGTCGGAATGGACGGTCACTTCCTGTCGGCGATTTCGAATCCGGCGCTGACCACGGTGCAACTGCCCGTCACCGAAATGGCCGAGGAAATGGTGCGGCGCGTGATGCGGCCGGACGGCGACACGCCGCTGGCGCCCGAGCCGCACGTATTCTCCCGCGTGACCCTCGTCGAGCGCGCATCGGTCGCGTCGCCACCGCAAGCGGGCCACTCGCAAGGAGGGGCGGCATGATGCGCGTCTTCGTCACGCATCCGTCGGGGATGCTCGACCGCTATTTCGGCGCGAAGGCTATGCGCGCGCTGCAGGCGATCGCGGACGTCACGTGCAACCCGCTCGATCGCGAGCTGGGCACGGACGAACTGGTCGCGGCCGCGCAGGGTTGCGATGCGATGATCGCGTATCGGCAGACGCCCGCGCCGCATGCGCTGTTTGCCGGGTTGCCCGAACTTGCGGCGTTCCTGCGCTGCGCGGTCGATATCCGCACCGTCGATGTCGACGCGGCGAGCGCGTTCGGCGTGCTGGTCACGCAGGCGAGCCCGGGTTTCGCGCCGGCGGTCGCCGAGTGGGTGATCGGGGCGATGATCGATCTCGCGCGCGGCATCGGACGTTATGCGTCGGCCTACCACCGCGGGATGCCGCCCGTGCCGCAGATGGGGCGCGAATTGCGCGGCAGCACGCTCGGCCTGATCGGTTACGGACAGATCGCGCGCCACCTTGCGCCGATTGCGACGGCGCTCGGGATGCGTGTGGTCGTCAGTGATCCCTACGTGCGCGTCGACGCGCCGATGCTCGAACAGGTCGACTTCGCGGCGCTGTTGCAAGCGGCCGATTTCGTCGTGTGCCTCGCGCCGGCGACGCCGGCCACCGCGAACCTGATCGATGCGGGCGCGTTCGCGGCGATGAAGCCGGGCGCGTATTTCATCAATGCTTCGCGCGGCGAACTGGTCGACGAGCAGGCGCTGTCCGACGCGCTCGACGCCGGCCGGCTCGCGGGCTGTGCACTCGACGTCGGGCGCGCGGCGGACCAGATGCCGACGCCCGCGCTCGCCGCCCATCCGCGCGTGATCGCGACGCCGCATGTCGGCGGTCTGACGATGCCCGCGGTCGAGCACCAGGCGCTCGAGACGGTCGATCAACTCGCCGCGCTGCTCGCCGGAAGCATGCCGCGCGGC
>NZ_JAAGPG010000360.1:0-8787 GCF_017104665.1 Burkholderia sp. Se-20378
GGTCTGCCGGGATAGGGCGCGGCGGCGGGCGACAGCCCGTACAGCCGCGCGGCGACGACGGCGAGCGGCCAGAGCCGGCGGTAGGTGGCGGGAAGCGTGGCGATCAAGGCGGGTGTCTCCGGTTTGTTGTTGTCTGCGGTGGACGGCGCGCCGTCGAGGGCGCGGCTGTCGGCCATTATCCGGAAGAAAGGGCGTGGTAAAACCGGCGAATCCTTCTAGGAAACGGCCGGGATCGCCGTGCACCGGCTTGCCCGCCAGCGCATCGATCCGGCGATCGCGGGCCCCGATGCCTGGGCGCGGCCGCCGGATTTCTCCGCGCGTTGCCCCGGTTGAACCGGGGCAATGACTTCAATTCGGCTTGCTATGATCGCCGCGGTATTGCCGTTGTCGCTGTCGTTGTCGTTGTTCCGCCCGGCCGCGCGACTGGATGCGCAAGCCGGTGCGTGCCCGATGAATCCATGCCGTGCCCGGCCCGTGCGCTCATGCGAAGCGGGGCGGGCTGGCCTCCCCACGAAAACAGGTCCGACCATGACCGAACTTCTCCACGGCGACGGCGCGATCCGTCGCACGACGCCGTACGGCTCGTCGATCGAAAACACCTATGCGGGCGTGCTGTCGTTCATGCGCCGCAACTATTCGCGGGAGCTCGACGGCGTCGACGTCGCGATCTCCGGCGTGCCGCTCGACCTCGCGACGACCTACCGCTCCGGCGCGCGGCTCGGCCCGGCTGCGATCCGCGCGGCGAGCGTCCAGCTCGCGGAGCTTCATCCGTATCCGTGGGGCTTCAACCCGTTCGACGATCTCGCGGCCGTCGACTACGGCGACTGCTGGTTCGATGCGCACAACCCGTTGTCGATCAAGCCCGCGATCGTCGAGCATGCGCGCACGATCCTCGATTCCGGCGCGAAGATGCTGACGCTCGGCGGCGACCACTACATCACGTATCCGCTGCTGGTCGCGCATGCGGAGCGCTACGGCAAGCCGCTGTCGCTGATCCATTTCGACGCGCACTGCGACACGTGGGCCGACGACGATCCGGACAGCCTCAATCACGGGACGATGTTCTACAAGGCCGTGAAGGAAGGGCTGATCGATCCGGCGACGTCGGTGCAGGTCGGGATTCGCACGTGGAACGATGATTTTCTCGGGATCGAGCGGCTCGATGCGGCGTGGGTGCATGACCATGGATCGCGCGCGGCGGTCGGGCGGATCGTCGATATCGTCGGCGCGCGGCCCGCTTACCTGACTTTCGATATCGACTGCCTCGATCCGGCGTTCGCGCCTGGCACGGGCACACCGGTCGCGGGCGGGCTGTCGTCGGCGCAGGCGCTCGCGATCGTGCGCGGGCTCGGCGCGGTGAACCTGGTCGGCGCGGATGTGGTCGAGGTTGCGCCCGCATACGACCACGCGGATATCACGGCGATCGCGGCCGCGCATGTTGCGTGTGACTTGCTGTGTCTGTGGCGGCAGAAGAAGGTGGCGGGGGCGTTGAAGTAAGTCAGCATGTCGGGCAGGCGCGCGCCGCCGGTGCGGTGCGCGCATCGCCGGATTGGTGCGCGGCTGCCGTTCGCATGCCATGGGGCCGGCGAAGGAAGTCTTCGCGGATTTCCAGGCAGGGGCCTTGCCGACCCGTTGACGATATCCGCGAAACGTCAGCAGGTTGCTGCTTCCGTTCACCAGCGAAGCGTCGGCGTGTCACCGATGATGTACGCCGACGTCATCACATCAAGCGAAAAGCTATCGGCTCCTGAAAAAGGCGGCAAGCATGTCGTCTTTCGGCGCTGCAGCTTGCGTTGTTTGCTGCTTTCCCGATCGTCCGCGGGATCGTGCGTGATCCGCCCCCGCACCGGCGCCATCGGGCCACGTTCCCGTATAGACCGCGCGCGGCCTGATGAGATCGGATTGCTCGCGCTGCTCCAGCCCATGCGCGATCCAGCCGATCGAGCGGCCAAGCGCGAACAGGCCGAATGCGGCGCCGACGGGAAGCCGCAAATGTCTGCGTAGCGCCACCAGCGCGAGATCCAGCGAGGGCTTCTGGCCGACGAGCGCGCTTCCTGCATCGATCATCCTTTTCCATTGGGGATGACGCGGCAGGATCCGCGACAACAGATACGTCGCGCGCACGTCGCCGTCGGGATAGAGCGCATGTCCGAAGCCCGGCAAGCCGTCTCCCCGGGCGAGACGCTCGCTCATTTTTTGCTCGACGTCCTTGTTACCCAGCTCGTCCCACAGCGCTTCGCCACGCGCGGTGGTGGCGCCGTGCCGCTCGCCCGACAGGCCGGCCAGGCCGCCGACCACGACGGCCCGCAAGCTCGCATTCGTCGACGCGATGCATCGCCCCGTGAAGCTCGATGCGTTCAGTTCGTGATCCGCGCACAGCACGAGCGCCATCCTGATCAATTCGGCGCCCGCAGGCCCGACGCCCCATGCCCGTGCGCATTGCTCGTGGATGGGTGCGGTATCGATCCGGGTGCGCAGCAGGCATGCCGCCAGGATCCGCACGAGATCGCCACAACCCTGCGCCTGGCGATCGGCCGACTGATGCCAGATCGCCGTTGGCGCGTCCTCGCTTGCGACGGTGAAGAGCGGCAGCAGCGCCTGCTCGGCGCGTTGTTTGTCGTAGTGCCTGAAGAGTGTTCGCAGTACTGAGGGCGTCGTGGGCACGTGACGACCGAAAGCGGTCTGCTCGTCGCATTGCCACAGCAGCGCCGCGACATCCTCGAGACTCGCGCGGGCAGCGAGATCGAGTGCATCCACACCGCGATAGAAGAGCCGGCCGCCGTCGATCAACGTGATGCTCGATTCGAGCACGGGCGAGCCCCAGTTCAGCGCGGCCTTCGCCACTTCCTTCGGCTTGTGGCCACGTGCACGTTGATCGGCGAGCCGGTCGACGTCGGCCGCGAGGTAGCGGCTTTCACGGTGACTGCTGCCCGGTTCCGCACGAAGCAGGCCGCGGCTGACGTACGCATAGAGGGTTTGCCGCGAGACACGGAGCCTTGCCGCGGCTTCGGTCGAATTCAGGTAGTTCGACATCGTGCGCAGGGGAAATCGTTCGACAGGTTGATCAGGATAATCAACGTTGACAGCAAATGCGAGCGAGACGATCTTTGCCTCACCCAATTCATGCGAGGCGAACATGCATATCGATCAAATGTCGAGAGAACGAGCCGCGACCGATGAGGATCGGGCGTTGCGTCATCTGCGGGCGTTCTGGCTGGCGGCGGGCGGGTCTCGGGCGTTCCTCGAGTCGTGCAGCTTCAGCGGCTCGGGCGAACTGGTCTCGGCGTTTCGCGTAACAGACCTGGCCACGGCGGCGATCGGCGCGGCCGGGACGTCCGTTGCCGAATTGCTGCATGCGTCGACCGGAACGTTGCCGTCCGTACGGGTCGACCGGCGCATGGCGTCGCTGTGGTTCGGCACGTCGCTGCGTCCGCAGGGCTGGACGATGCCGCCTCAGTGGGATCCGGTGGCCGGCAACTATCGGGCGCGCGATCGCTGGATCCGGTTGCACACCAACGCGCCGCATCATCGACTGGCCGCCTTGTCGGTGCTCGACTGCGCCGCCGATGCACCGTCGGTCGCGCAAGCGGTGAATCGCTGGGATGCAGGCGCGCTCGAGCACGCGATCGTCGAACGCGGCGGTTGTGCTGCGGCGATGTACTCGGCGCAGGAGTGGGCCGGGCATCCGCAAGGCAAGGCGGTTGCAACCGAACCGTTGCTGCACGTTCATGCCGCGACCGATGCCGTCGCGCATGCGTGGCGACCTTCGAAAGACCGGCCGTTGCGCGGCATTCGCGTGCTCGACCTGACGCGCATTCTCGCCGGCCCCGTGGCGACACGGTTTCTTGCGGGCCTGGGCGCCGACGTGCTGCGCATCGATCCGTACGGCTGGGAAGAACCGGGCACGGTACCCGAGGTCGTCCTCGGCAAGCGGTGTGCGCGGCTGAACCTGAAGGATGCCGCGGATCTCGATACGCTCAAGCAGTTGCTCGGCAGCGCCGATATCGTCGTGCACGGTTATCGGGCCGATGCGCTGGCGCGCCTCGGACTCGATGCTGCGCATCGGCGCGAACTGAATCCTGCGCTCATCGACGTGTCGCTCGACGCGTACGGCTGGAGCGGTGAATGGCGCTGCCGGCGCGGCTTCGACAGCCTCATTCAAATGAGCACGGGCATCGCCGAGGCGGGCATGCGCATGACGGACGGCGATGAACCGGTGAACCTGCCCGTTCAGGCCATCGATCATGCGACCGGCTACCTGATGGCGACGGCCGCCATCCGCGGGCTGACGACACGAATGAAAGAGGGCGTCGGTACCGAGGTTCGCGCTTCGCTGGCGCGCACGGCGGCCGAGTTGCAGTTGCGGTCGGAGCCCATGAGCGACGTAGTCGAACTGGTCGCCGACGGTCAACGTGATCGCGCGGAACACGTCGAACCGACGTCGTGGGGGCCGGCATCCCGGCTCCTTCCGCCAGTGCAGATCGACGATGCGCCGCTCCGTTGGCTTTATCCGGCGCGTGCGCTGGGGGCGTATGAACCCGAGTGGCTGTCTTCGAACCGCGATCTTTGAGGCGGTGCGATGAATCGTCGGGTGTCGGTGAGTGGCGTCGGGACGGGAATCGACCTGGCCACGGCGACGCATTTCGCCGGGTGCCATGCGCAGGTCGTCATCATCGGACAGTGCACGAACATGCTGGAACACGCGGCCGAAGTGATCGGCGGCGTGTTTCCCGATGCACCCCCACCGCGGCCTGGCTGCCGACCAGGGCCTGCCTGATCGGACGGAACGCGTTCGGAATACGTTGGTCGAGCGGTTCGAAACCCTGGATATCGCGGTTATCGCGACCGGCGGAGAGGGGGCGGGCTAGTGAAGCAGGTAGGCCGGCGCAGACCGCCGGCGCGTTGTGCGTTGCTGGATCGAGGGCCGGGCGTTGCCCTTAACCGCGCGTGTCGACCCAGTTGCGTGCCCAGCGGGCCGAATGCTGCAACGCCTGCTCCTCACTCGTGAAGTAGTCGAGCGAATAGAACTGGTAGCGGCCTTCGGTGCGTGGGCTACCGGCGCGTTCAAGCAGCAGGTTGGATGAAAAACTACCGTCGGGCAAACGATGCGCCGAGGGTTGGACGGCATAGCCGTTGTATTGTTGAATTTGGTTGTTCTGCATTTTAATTTTAATAATGTTCGAGTGCGCGCGTGCCGTGCCAAATGTGCACGGGTACGCCGATTCACAGCCATTGCGAGCTGAATCTGAAGCAGTCGTAAAGCGAAAAAGGGCTTGGCAGCCTGAGGGGGAATGAAGTGCAACGAGGCGTGTGGCGCTCGGCGAGCTGCTGAATGAACCGATGCAGCTATGAGCAATCGCGCCAACTTTGGGAGATCAATCTCCGCGAGGATGTCGCTGCAACCCGGCATCCGTTACGGGAGGCCGGGTCCTTCAAACTTTACAGCGGCTTGATGTTGGCCGCTTGCAGACCCTTCGGGCCTTGCTTCGTTTCGAAGCTCACCTTCTGATTTTCAGCCAGCGTCTTGAAGCCGTCGGCGCGAATTTCCGAGAAGTGGGCGAACAGGTCGTCGCCGCCGTTGTCGGGCGTGATGAAGCCAAAGCCTTTGCTGTCGTTGAACCACTTGACGATACCGGTATCCATGAAGATTCCTTGAGAAAAAAATAAACGAAGATTTGCTCTGTAAACGAGCGCGTGAAGCATCAAGGAGGGAGTGGACAACGAATACCGCTGAGGAGCGATCAATTGATGAACAGCAATCGGACTTCTTGAACTTCGGACGATACACTAACCGCTGGGCGGTGCCGGCGTCAATCGCTACTTTGTAACTGTTTCTTCGGGCGGTCGGATTGGCGGATGAAGCGATGTGGCCCTGCCTGGCTGCCGGACTGCGCGCGCTACCCGGCATGACGCGCGGGTAAGGCCGACGAGTCGTGTGTCCGTCGGCCTCTTCGACACCATGCGCGCTTTGTTCCCGCTACTTCGCCGCGAGCGCACTCTGCACGCTTTTATCGACCCATGCGTTGTCGGCCACGCTCAGCTTCTGCGGAATCAGCTTCGCCGCATAAAACGCATCGGCGACACCTTGCTGGGCCGCGACGATCTTGTCGTCGAGCGGCACCGCACCGAACGGGACGCGCTTGATCCACGTTTCGACGAGCGGCTGCGGCAGGCCGACCTTCGGTGCGATCAGCGCGGCCGTGTCGGCCGGATGCGTGTTGACCCACTGGCCCGTCTCGCGCGCCTGCTTCATGATCGCGCCGACCACGTCGGGATGCTGCTGCGCGAAGTCCCGCGTCGCTTCGTAGAAGTTGTTGGTCGCCGAGAGGCCCGTGTAGTCGGACAGCGTACGCACCTTCAGCGTGTTTTGCGCGGCTGCATAGTACGGATCCCAGACGACCCATGCATCGACGTTGCCGCTCTCGAACGCGGCGCGTGCATCGGCCGGCGCAAGGTACACGGGGCGGATTTCGTCGTAGCGCACTCCGGCCTTCTTCAGCGCTTCGAGCAGCAGGTAGTTCGCGCTCGAGCCCTTCTGCAGTGCGATCTTCTTGCCGCGCAGGCCGGCGACCGAGCGGATCGGCGAATCGGCCTTCACGACCACGGCTTCGTTGTGCGGCGCCGGCGGTTCCGCGCCGACATAGACGAAGTGCACGCCGGCCGCCTGCGCGAACACGGGCGGCGGCGCACCCGTATAGCCGAAGTCGATGCTGTTTGCGTTCAGCGCCTCGAGCAGTTGCGGGCCGGCCGGGAATTCGAACCACTGCACGCCATAGCCGAGCGGCTTGAGCCGCGCTTCGAGCGAGCCTTGCGCCTTGATGACCGACAGCAGGCCGGCCTTCTGGTAGCCGATGCGCACGACCTTGTCGGCGCCGCCTTGCGCGAAGGCCGACGCGGCGGACAGCGCGACGAGCGTGACGGCGGCGGTGCGCGCGATCCAGCGGGTGAAACGAATCATCGAACGGACTCCATGCAAAACGTCTTCGGGTGAGCGGTGGTGCCGCTCGGTTGGAAGAATCGTCGCATGGGCGATCACGCCCGCAAACGAAGCATTGCCGATATCAATATGACGGCGGCGCGCCTATGCTTCGTCGCTGTCGTCTTTCGATGCCGGTGTGCCGGACTGTCGCGCGGCCTCGTCGCTGAGCTTCTTGTCGAGGATCGTCGCAACGCGGCCGCCGAGATACGCGCTCGCCGCGGTTTCCAGCGCGCGGTTCGTCTCGCCTTCGACGAACACAGCCGCGAGCGGCCGCAGGCGCCAGATCGCATCGACCAGTTCGGGCACGTCGGTGGCGGGCGGCAGCGTGCCGGCGTCGTAGCGGTCGAGCCGCTTCACGACGAGATCGACGAGCAGTCGCGCGATCGCGTCGAAATGCGGCCGCGCGAGGCTGATCACGTCGAGCAACTCGCGCGGCGGGATGCCTTCCTTCGTCATCGCGGCGGCTGCTTCGAGCAGTGCGGGGCTCTTTGCGACGAACGACAGGCCGCGCCGTTCGAGCAGGCCGAGTTCGGTCACGCGCGACAGTTGCGTGGTCGCCTGCGGGCCGAACATCTGCGCGAGCGCGGCGAGCGAATAGGTCTTCGGCAGCTCGTGCGACCAGCGGCCGCCGATCGCGTTTTCGAGGCCGAGGATCGAGCGCAGGTCGTGGCCTTCGTCGATCGCCTTGATCAGGTCCTGGATGTTCGACAGCGTGTAGCCGCGCGCGAGCAGGTGGTTGATCAGCTTCAGGCGCGCGACGTGCGTGTCGTCATAGATGCCGACGCGGCCGCGCTTTTCCGGCGGCGCGAGCAACCCGCGATCCTGGTACGCGCGGACATTGCGCACGGTCGTGTCGGACACGCGCGCGAGTTCGTCGACCGTGTACTCGTTGCGGGAGTCCGGCGCCGCCTCGTCGGGTGTGGAATGAGTCTGTTTTGACATGCGGCCATTCTAGCGCGACGTGGCAGGCTCGGGCGAGACGGGGAGCGTGCGTGCGCCTTCGCCGAGCGGGCGCTGCAGCAGCGCCGTATCGATCCAGCGGCCGTGCTTGAAACCGGCCGCCTTCAGCATGCCGGCCGGCTCGAAGCCGAACGCGCGATGCAGCGACGTCGAGCCGCCGGTGCCGCCGTCGGCAATCACCGCGATCATCTGCCGCCACGGGCCGGCCTCGCAGCGTTCGATCAGCGCGGCGAGCAGCGCGCGGCCGATCCCGCGTCCGCGCTGGGCGTCGTCGATGTAGATCGAATCCTCGATCGTGAAACGGTACGCGCTGCGCGTGCGGTACGGCGTCGCGTACGCGTAGCCGGCCACGCGGCCGTCGCATTCGGCGACGAGGTACGGCAGCGCGTGGCGCAGCACCGCGTCGCGGCGCGCGCGCAGTTCGGCGACGTCGGGCGGCGCTTCCTCGAACGACGCGACGCTGTGATGAACGTGGTGCGCATAGATCGCGTGGATCGCATCGAGGTCGGCGTCGGTCGCGTCGCGAACGACGCAGGCGGGGGCGGTGGGCATGGCGGCGAGTCCGGCGAATTCAGAACGCAAACCGCTACTATGCCGGCCGTCGCAGCGCGTGGCAAAGCCGTGTGCGGCGGCACTCGCCTACAGTCGGCCGTCCGCCGCGTGCACGGCCTCGGCGATCGCATCGGCGACACGCTGCACGCGCGGCGACCGGCGCACGTCCGGGTGGACCACGAGCCAGATCTCGCGCTCGATGTCGCAACGTGGCGCGGCCGTCAGCTCGACGAGCGGCGCACCGGCGTGTGCGGCCGGATCGTCGACGAGAAACCGCGGCAGCAGCGCGACGCCGG
>NZ_JAAGPG010000361.1:0-8844 GCF_017104665.1 Burkholderia sp. Se-20378
GACGTGAACTGGGCCTGGGCGAC
This sequence comes from Burkholderia sp. Se-20378, assembly GCF_017104665.1. NCBI lineage: Bacteria > Pseudomonadati > Pseudomonadota > Betaproteobacteria > Burkholderiales > Burkholderiaceae > Burkholderia > Burkholderia sp. Se-20378. The sequence goes on from NZ_JAAGPG010000361.1 coordinate 24, forward strand.
CGGCAGCGCCCACTACGACTGGATGGATCACGCGCCGCTTTTCGATCAGCGCGACTGATCCGGATCGGGCTCGTTTCGGGCCCTTAATTCACCACACCTGACACGGCCCGATTCGCCGCACACCGGCCGAGCGCCGGTCGGCGGGCCGCACGCGCCCGCGCGCCGGCTCGCGACCGGTCGTCTGAATACCATTCGCCGTCGCGATGCCGATTGCGGCTGCCGGAAAGTGTGGCAACAATGCAGGTGGCCGCAAGCGGGCCCGATGCAAAGCGAACGCCGGCGCGCTCCGCGCACCGACCGGCAACTTGATCTGGCGGCGGGTGGATCGCGTCGACAGGTTTCATTCAACCTTCAACGATTCATGGCTGCCGTGACTCCAACCCCCATCCAGTCCATCCTGATCGCGAACCGCTCGGAAATCTCGATTCGCGTGATGCGTGCCGCCGCCGAGCTGAACATCCGCACGGTGGCGATCTATTCGAAGGAAGACCGCCTGGCGCTGCATCGCTTCAAGGCGGACGAGAGCTACCTGATCGGCGAAGGCCGCAAGCCGCTTGCCGCGTATCTCGACATCGACGACATCCTGCGCGTTGCACGGCAGGCCAACGTCGACGCGATCCACCCCGGCTACGGCTTCCTGTCCGAGAACCCCGAGTTCGCGCAGGCCGTGATCGATGCGGGGATCCGCTGGATCGGCCCGTCGCCCGACGTGATGCGCACGCTCGGCAACAAGGTGGCCGCGCGCAACGCGGCGATCGCCGCCGGCGTGCCGGTGATGCCCGCGACTGCGCCGTTGCCGGACGATCTCGCCGCATGCAAGGCGCTGGCCGCCGAAGTCGGCTACCCGCTGATGCTGAAGGCGAGCTGGGGCGGCGGCGGGCGCGGGATGCGCGTGCTCGAGAACGAGCGCGACCTCGAGACGCTGCTGCCCGTCGCGCGGCGCGAGGCGCTGGCCGCGTTCGGCAACGACGAGGTGTACGTCGAGAAGCTCGTGCGCAACGCGCGCCACGTCGAGGTGCAGGTGCTCGGCGATACGCACGGCACGGTCGTGCACCTGTACGAGCGCGACTGCACGGTGCAGCGGCGCAACCAGAAAGTGGTCGAGCGCGCACCCGCGCCGTACCTTGATCGAGACGGCCGGCAAGCGCTGTGCGAGTCCGCGCTGCGCCTGATGCGTGCGGTCGGCTACACGCATGCGGGCACCGTCGAGTTCCTGATGGATGCCGACACCGGCCAGTTCTACTTCATCGAAGTGAATCCGCGCATCCAGGTCGAGCACACGGTGACCGAGATGATCACCGGGATCGACATCGTGAAGGCGCAGATCCGCATCACGGAAGGCGGGCGGATCGGTCTTTCCGACGATGTCATTGACGGCGCCGGCACGCTTGTCGAACGTGCGGCCGGCGTGCCGGAACAGCACGCGATTCCGCTGAACGGCAACGCGCTGCAATGCCGGATCACGACCGAGGATCCGGAGAACGACTTCCTGCCCGATTACGGGCGGCTCACCGCCTATCGCAGCGCGGCCGGCTTCGGCGTGCGGCTCGATGCGGGCACGGCGTACGGCGGCGCGGTGATCACGCCGTACTACGACTCGCTGCTCGTGAAGGTCACGACGTGGGCGCCGACCGCGGCCGAATCGATTCACCGGATGGATCGCGCGCTGCGCGAGTTCCGGATTCGCGGCGTCACGTCGAACCTGCAGTTCCTCGAGAACGTGATCAACCATCCGGCCTTCATCGCGGGCGAGGTGACGACGCGCTTCATCGACAGGACACCTGAACTGCTCGAATTCGCGAAGCGCGGCGACCGCGCGACGAAGCTGCTGCGCTATCTCGGCGAGTTGAACGTAAACGGCAACGCCGAGATGAGCGGCCGCACGCTGCCGGCGCTGCCGCTGCAGAAGCCGGTGCTGCCGAAGATCGATACGACGGCGGCGATCCCGGTCGGCACGCGCGATCGTCTGCGCGAGCTTGGGCCGGAGAAGTTCTCGCAGTGGATGCTCGACCAGAAGCAGGTGCTGCTGACCGACACGACGATGCGCGATGCGCACCAGTCGCTGTTCGCGACGCGCATGCGCACGGCCGACATGCTGCCGATCGCGCCGTTCTACGCACGCGAGCTGTCGCAGCTGTTCTCGCTCGAATGCTGGGGCGGCGCGACCTTCGACGTCGCGCTGCGGTTCCTGAAGGAAGACCCGTGGGAGCGGCTCGCGCTGCTGCGCGAACGCGTGCCGAACATCCTGTTCCAGATGCTGCTGCGCGGCTCGAACGCGGTAGGCTATACGAACTACGCGGACAACGTCGTGCGCTTCTTCGTGCAGCAGGCCGCGAGCGCGGGCGTCGATTTGTTCCGCGTGTTCGATTCGCTGAACTGGGTGCGCAACATGCGCGTGGCGATCGATGCGGTGGGCGAGAGCGGGATGCTGTGCGAAGGCGCGATCTGCTACACCGGCGACCTGTTCGACCCGTCGCGCTCGAAGTACGACCTCAAGTACTACGTCGGCATCGCGCGCGAATTGCAGAAGGCCGGCGTGCACGTGCTCGGCATCAAGGACATGGCCGGCATCTGCCGTCCGCAGGCCGTCGCGACGCTCGTGAAGGCGCTGAAGGAAGAAACCGGGCTGCCCGTGCATTTCCATACGCACGACACGAGCGGCATCGCCGCGGCGTCGGTGCTCGCAGCGGTCGAAGCGGGCTGCGACGCGGTGGATGGCGCGCTCGACGCGATGAGCGGGCTCACGTCGCAGCCGAACCTGTCGAGCATCGCGGCGGCGCTGGCCGGCGGTGCGCGCGATCCGGGCCTGAACGCCGATCGCCTGCACGAAGCATCGATGTACTGGGAAGGCGTGCGCCGCTACTACGCGCCGTTCGAATCGGAGATCCGCGCGGGCACGGCCGACGTCTATCGCCACGAGATGCCCGGCGGCCAGTACACGAACCTGCGCGAGCAGGCGCGCTCGCTCGGCATCGATCATCGCTGGACCGAGGTGTCGCGTGCGTATGCGGACGTGAACCGGCTGTTCGGCGACATCGTGAAGGTTACGCCGACGTCGAAGGTGGTCGGCGACCTCGCGCTGATGATGGTCGCGAACGATCTCGGCGTGGACGACGTGCGCAACCCGGACAAGGACATCGCGTTCCCCGAGTCGGTCGTGTCGCTGTTCAAGGGCGAGCTCGGCTTCCCGCCGGACGGCTTCCCGGCGGCGCTGTCGCGCAAGGTGCTCAAGGGCGAGCCGCCGGCGCCGTATCGCCCGGGCGACCAGATTCCGCCGGTCGATCTCGACGCGGCGCGCGTGCAGGCCGAGGCCGCCTGCGAGCAGCCGCTCGACGATCGGCAACTGGCGTCGTACCTGATGTATCCGAAGCAGACGATCGACTACTACGCGCACGTTCGCGCGTACAGCGACACGTCCGTGGTGCCGACGCCGGCGTTCCTGTACGGGCTGCAGCCGCAGGAGGAGGTGGCGATCGACATCTCGCCGGGCAAGACGCTGCTGGTGTCGCTGCAGGGCCAGCATGCGGATGCGCAGGACGGCATCGTGAAGGTGCAGTTCGAGCTGAACGGCCAGTCGCGCTCGGCGCTCGTCGAGCAGAAGACCGTCGTTCACGCGGGCAAGGAGCGGCACGGGCTGCAGCGTGCCGATCCGGCCAATCCGCTGCACATTGCCGCGCCGATGCCGGGCTCGGTGGTGACGGTGGCCGTGCAGCCGGGGCAGCGCGTGACGGCCGGCACGACGCTGATCGCGCTCGAGGCGATGAAGATGGAAACGCACATCGCGGCGGAGCGCGACTGCGAAATCGCGGCCGTGCACGTGAAGCCGGGTGAGCGGGTTGCGGCAAAGGATCTGCTGATCGAGCTGAAGGGAGCGGACTGAGGTGTGCCGACTGCACGGTGATTGCGACTGATCGCGTGCAAGGGTGACGTGCAGTGACGCACGGATGATTGCGGCATACCTGAAAGGCAGGGAGGCGTGCCGGCACGTAGCGAGTTGTGCGGTGCGCGTTGTTCGGTTATTTTCCCCAAAGCCGGGTGGTAACGGCTCCCGCGCGGAGCTGTTACCACTCGCGCCATCAACATTCTAAGAATCCTGCTCTAGCGTCAACGGGTCGATCCTGACATGCAGCACTCGCCGTCAGGTCGACCGGCCGCTCTCTCGATGGCGTGCCCACCGCGCCGAACCTCTCCGCCGCACGTTTCCGCGCCGTCACCTCCTCTCCGTGATCCGGTTCGAGTGCCCGTCGAACTGTTCCGCATCAATCGCGTATTGCGTTATTTGTGCGCCCGCTATCCGTTTCGATATGCGCGTCATATCGATATGAGAAATGACCGAAACGCGGCAGTCGCACGTTCTCCATAATCGAAAACGCATCTGAAATGGCTGCCCATCCGACGCTTCTCGACGCTTCTTCATGACAACCCGGGCCAATGACGAAGGACAAGAAAGTGAGCAACGTACGCATTGATCAAATTGCCTTCCTGACAACGGGAAATTACTCCGGCGAAGACGCAGCGGAGGGGTTCGAGCGGGCGCTCGACCTGTTCCACGCGGGCGAGGCGCTCGGCTACGACGGTGCCTGGATAAGGCAACGCCATCTCGAGCGCGCCGTCTCGTCGGCCACCACGTTTCTCGCGGCGGCGAGCCAGCGCACGACGCGGATCGGATTGGGCACGGCGGTCATCCAGATGGGATACGAGAATCCGTTCCGGCTGGCCGAGGATCTCGCCACCGTCGACGTGCTGTCGCGCGGGCGCCTCAATGTCGGACTCAGCGCAGGTGCGCCGATTCACGGGGCGCTGCTGGGCGAACGCCTGTTCGACACCGATCCGGACCTGGTCGACTTCTCGCATGCGCGTCTGGCCCGGCTGCGCCGCAATCTCGCCGGCGACTGGCTCGGTGACGAAGACACGTTCGTGGAATCCGCCGCAGGCAAGGTCCGGCCGCGCGTGAGCCCCTTTGCACCCGGCTTGACGGGGCGGCTCTGGTACGGCGCCGGGTCTACGCGGTCGGCCGAATGGGCCGCCCGGAACGGCTTCAACCTGCTGATCGCCAACGTGACCACGGGCGAGGGCACCGACAGCTATCTCGACGCGCAGTTGCGGCAACTGGAGTTGTATCGCGACCATTGGCATGAAGCCCACGCGCCGCGTATCTCGCTGGGGCGCGTGATCGTCCCGACCGACGGCGCGAGCGCGAAAGAGCGCGAACGCTATCGCGCGTTTGCGGACGCACGTCATGCCCGCACGCTGGCGCCACAGGGCGAGCGGCGCACGCTGTACGCGCCGGATCTCGTCGGCACGTCGGATGAAATCCTGGAGCGGCTGCTGGCCGATCCGGTGGTCGGACAGGTGCGGGAACTGCGCGTCGAACTGCCCTACAACCTGCCGTTCGAGAATTATCTGCAGATTCTCGACGATGTCATGACGCGCATCGCACCGGCACTCGGCTGGCGTCCCGCCGATCAGCGCGAACAGGCTGCGGCCTGAGCGGCGGCGCGTATGCAGATCGCGACCGGGGGCGAACGCCGCGCCGGCCCGCGTCGACTTCATCATTCGCACGCGTACCGCGTCCTGTCGCGCGAGCCGGCCGCGGCGGCGATCGATTGACCGGACGTCCGGTACGCATCGTTCGCGGGCGATCGCGCGGGCGGGCTCAACCAACCGCGTAACGCGCAAGGGCGTCGATCGATCGCCGACACCGACGGAATCGGTGCCATGTTCCGTACTTCGATCGCTCCCGGCACATGCGTTCCGTCTCGAACAGGTCGCCCAAGCCCGATCCTGTGCCCGAAGCCCGCTATCATCATTTCAGCCGTCATTCCAAAGTACGGAACATATCGTCGCTACACTTTGACTCGACTCCGGTTGGCTCGTGTAATGCAAGACATCGGATGGCCGCACGTTGCGAGCAACCGGTTCACGCAGTTCATGGCCGCTTTCAGAGCCGAATCGAGACAAACGGAGCAATCGATGTCGCCGCAGGCAACCCGGGCAGCGCCGCGCATGTCAGCGCAGGAAGACGCGAATTGGCACGACGCGTCGATCGGAGACGGTGAGAGCCAGGACGGCGGGCACGCGTCCCGCGCGATGGTCGTGCCGCTCGCGCGCAGCCTGGCGATACTGGCCGCGTTTTCGCCGCATGCGCCGTGGCTCGGCAATCAGGAACTCGTGAGCGAAACGGGCATTCCGGCGCCGACGGTGTCGCGGATGGTGCGCTCGCTCGTCGCGCTCGGCTACCTTCACTATTCGCCGCAGCGTCGCAAGTACCGGCTGGCGGCCCCCGTGCTGTCGCTCGGCTATGCGGCGATCGCGCATTCCAACGTTCAACTGCTGGCCCGCCTCGAAATGCAGGCGTTCGCGAACGCGAACGAAACCTATGTGATGCTCGGCACGCGCGACCGTCTCGACGTGATCGTGCTGGAAACGTGCGCGGGCAAGCCGGCGTCGGTCGATCTCAAGCTGCACGCGGGCACGCGGTTGCGCATCGCATCGTCGCCGATGGGCTGGGCGCTGCTGGCGGCATTGCCGGAACTCGAGCGCTTCTACCTGCTCGGCAACATCGAACGCAAGACGGGGCGCGACTGGCCCAACCTGCGCCGCCGCATCAGCGAGGGCATTTCCCAGGTGCACAACGTCGGCTACTGCATGTCGCTCGGCGAATGGGAGCCGGATCTCACGATTCTCGCCGTGCCGCTGGTCGTCCAGGATCACACGCCGCTCGTGCTGGCCTGCATCGGCCGCAGCGCGCGGCTGGGGCGCGCGCGGGTCGAACGGGAACTCGGGCCGCGGCTCGTGGCGGCCGCGCAGCACTTGCAGGAGCAGGCAGTCGTGATCGACTGAAGCGAACATGAACACGACCGACAAGCAACAAGGCGTCACGCTGACCGTCGAACGCGGGCTCGAAGTGCTCCACGCCTTTCGCGCGGCCCGCGCGCCGTTGTCCAACGCGGAGCTGGTGCGGCGCACCGGACTGCCGAAAGCCACGGTGTCCCGCCTGACGACGACGCTGATCTCGATCGGCTATCTGCGCCGGGTGGGCGGCGGGCGCCAGTTCGAACTCAGCGCCGGTGCATTGAGCATCGGCCACGCGTATCTCGAAGCGAATCCCGTCACGCGCCTCGTCACGCCGGTGATGCAGAAGCTCGCCGACAAGCTGAACCTGTCGGTTGCGCTGGCCGTCCCGCATCGACTCGACATGGTCTACATCGCGTGGCGCGCGAGCGCCCGGATCGCCACGCTGCGCCTGGGCGTCGGGTCGCTGTTGCCGATGGCGTCGACCGCGGTCGGGCGCGCGTATCTGTACGCGCTGCCGGACGCGATGCGCGAGCCGCTGATCGCCGCGCTGCTCGAAGCGGCCGGCGACGATGCGGGCACGGTGCGCGAGAACCTCGAGGCGGCGTTCGAGGATCTGCGGCAGACGGGCGTCTGCATGTCGGTGGGCGAATATCAGCGCAATGCGTATGGCGTCGCGGTGCCGATCGTGGTCGGCCGGACCCGCACGCTGATGGCGCTGAATTGCGGCGCGGTGGAACTGGAGCCGGACATGGCGGCGATCCGCCAGCGCGTCGCGCCCGAACTGAAGACGGCGGCGGAAACGCTGTCCGTGATCCTGAGCGATATCGACTGCGAGCCTTGATGCGCATGTCATGAGGTCGCGCACCGGCAGCATGCGCGATGGTGTGCAATCATCTAACTAATGGTAGTTACTTTGACGTATTCGGCGTTTCCGACACGAGGAGAAGTGGACGATGGTTGGAGTGAACGACGTTCCCGGCCCCGCGCTGGCGATCGTGCAGGCCGCGTGGAACGCGGCTGCGCAAAACTGGAATCCGGACGCGCTGGCCGGCGTCTATACGGCCGACGCGTTGTTCTTCGGCGGCCGGCCCGGGCACTCGACCGGGTCTGACGCGATTCACGCGTACTTCGCGTCGTACGTCGGCGTGATCCGGTCGGCGACGCTGGAACTGGTGGAGCAACACTTCATCCGGTTCGGCGACGACTGCTTTCTCGCGCAAGGGTACGGCGAATTCGCGTTCGTGCTCGGCGACGGCAATACGTCGCGCTCGCGGTTGCGCACGACGCTCGTGATCGCGTCGCAGGCGGGCGAATGGAAGATCCGCCAGCATCATTTCTCGACGTCGCCCGAGACGCCGCCGATCTGAACTGACGCGCATGGCCGATGCGGTGCGTGCCGCATCGGCCGCAACTCAAGCGGCGTTGACGTGACGCATCAGGAACGCCTCGGCGGCTTCACCGAACACGTCGTTGCGATCGCCGGCGACCATGTGGCCCGCGGCGGCGACGTTCACGTATTCCGCGTGCGGGCAGAGTTCGAGAAACTCGCGCACGCCTGCTTCGCTGACCACGTCCGAACTGCCGCCGCGCACCAGCAGCGTGGGCAGCGTCAGGTTGCGTGCGCAGGCCGAGAAGCGGGTGTGACGCGACGGCAGGTCGATCGTGCGGGCCAGGAATTGCGGGTCCCAGTGCCAGTGATAGCGGCCGTCGTCGCCGAGCCGGACATTCTTCGACAGGCCGGCCGGATTGCCCGGGCGCGTGCGGTTCGAACGGTAGCGGCCGATCGCATCGGCGACTTCGTCGAGCGAGCCGAAGCCGTCGGCGTTCTGCGCCATGAAGGTGCGGATGCGTGCGACGCCGGTCGGCTCGGTGTACGGCACGATGTCGACGAGGATCAGCGCGCGCGCGTCGACCTGGTGCTCGCCGATCGCGACGAGGCCCGTGCCGCCGCCCAGCGATGCGCCGATCAGCGCGGGGCGACGCCCGCCGAGCGTGGCGACGAGCTGGCGCAGATCGCGGACGA
>NZ_JAAGPG010000362.1:0-8833 GCF_017104665.1 Burkholderia sp. Se-20378
GACCGCGTGGACGGTCGGCCCGGTCGAGCGTCAACCCGTAAAGCTGGTCGCAGCCGAGACGCGCTCCGGGCATGCCCGGATGCTGTCCGCGACGACGACCGAAAGCCGTGGCGGCAACGTCGTAAATGAAGGGAGTTCGGTCGAAAAAGCACAAGTGATCCTCGCGTATTTGCGCGAGCATCAGCTCATCGACTACTGATTTTGATGCCTGTCGGCAAGAACCCAGGGATGCAAGGAATCCGGAGCAAACGATGAAAGTATCGGCAGACATTCGTGCATTGATCGAGCGGCGCAAGGAAGGGCACAGCCTCGAAGCGCCGTTCTACACGAGCGAGGACATCTTCGCGCTCGACATGGAGGCGATTTTCCGCCAGCACTGGATCCAGGTGGCGATCGAACCGGACATTCCGGAACCGGGCGACTACGTGACCGTGGAACTGGGGAACGATTCGATCCTGATCGTGCGCGACGACGACATGGCGATCCGCGCGTTCCACAACGTATGCCGTCACCGCGGCGCGCGCCTGTGCAACGAAGACAAGGGCTCGGTCGGCAACATCGTGTGCCCGTACCACAGCTGGACCTACAACCTGACGGGCCAGCTGATGTTCGCCGAGCACATGGGCGAGAAGTTCGACCGCTGCAAGCACAGCCTGAAGTCGGTGCACGTCGAGAACCTCGCGGGCCTGATCTTCATCTGCCTCGCCGAGGAGCCGCCCACCGACTTTGCGCAACTGCGCGCCGAGATGGAGCCGTACCTGCTGCCGCACGATCTGCCGAACACGAAGATCGCCGCGCAGATCGACATCATCGAGGAAGGCAACTGGAAGCTCACGATGGAGAACAACCGCGAGTGCTATCACTGCGTCGCGAACCATCCGGAGCTCACCATCTCGCTGTACGAATACGGGTTCGGCTACCAGCGCTCCGACGCCAACGCCGAAGGCATGGACGCGTTCGCGGAAACATGCGTACGACGCGGGAAGGAGTGGGCCGAGATGGGCCTGCCGTCCGAAGAGATCGAGAAGCTGCTCGACGTGACGGGTTTCCGCACGCAGCGCCTGCCGCTCGATCGTCACGGCGAATCGCAGACGCTCGATGCGAAGGTCGCGTCGAAGAAGCTGCTCGGCGGCTTCGACAAGGCCGACCTCGGCGGGCTGTCGTTCTGGACGCAGCCGAACTCGTGGCACCACTTCATGAGCGATCACATCGTGACGTTCTCGGTGATCCCGCTGTCGGCCGGCAAGACGCTCGTGCGCACGAAGTGGCTCGTGCACAAGGACGCGAAGGAAGGCATCGATTACGACGTGAAGAACCTCACGGCCGTGTGGAACGCGACCAACGACCAGGATCGCGCGCTCGTCGAATTCTCGCAGCGCGGCGCGACCAGCAGCGCGTACGAGCCGGGCCCGTATTCGCCGTTCACGGAAGGTCTCGTCGAAAAATTCTCGGCCTGGTACATCGGCCGACTCGCCGAAAAAACCGGCGAATAAGCGTACAGCAGCGGACAAGCGGAGCTAGACATGATGCGAGATGCGGCCAACTTCGAGCCGACGGACAGCCGGGTGACGCGCCCGGCGTTCTGGAATGGCCTTCCCGAGCGCTGGACGAGCGACGTCGAGGAAACGCTGGTGTGCTGCCACGTGCGGCAGGAAACGCATGACGTGAAGAGTTTCTTCTTCCGTTCGCCGCAGGGCCGCTCGTTCTCGTTCGAGCCCGGGCAGTTCCTCACGCTCGAGCTTGACATCGACGGCGAAACGATCAACCGCTGCTACACGATCTCGTCGTCGCCCGCGCGGCCGCACACGGTGTCGATCACGGTGAAGCGCGTGCCGGGCGGCAAGGTGTCGAACTGGTTGCACGACAACCTGCAGCCGGGCGCGCCGGTGCGCGTGCTCGGCCCGGCCGGCGAATTCACGTGCGCACGGCATCCGGCGCGCAAGTACCTGTTCCTGTCGGCCGGCTCGGGCGTCACGCCGCTGATGTCGATGAGCCGCGCGCACCATGATCTCGCCGAGGATCGCGACATCCTGTTCGTGCACAGCGCGCGCACGCCGGACGACATCATCTTCGCGCGCGAGCTCGACCTGATCGCGTCGAACCACACGAATTTCCGCACGTCGTTCGTCGTCGAGCGCGTCGGTGCACGCACCAACTGGCCGGGCGTCACGGGTTTCCTGACGTTGCCGCTGCTGAAGCTGATCGCACCGGATTTCATGGAGCGCGAAATCTTCACGTGCGGCCCCGCGCCGTACATGAAGGCCGTGCGCGACTTGCTCGACGAAGCCGGCTTCGATCGCAAGCAGTATCACGAGGAGAGCTTCTCGTTCGAAACGCTCGCGCAAACCGCGAGCGACGAGCTGCTCGCCGATCTCGCCCCGCCGGCTGAAGGCGCCGACACCGACACGAAGCAGTACACGGTCAGCTTCGCAAAGAGCAATCGCGAGATTTCGTGCGGCTCGGAGCAGCACGTGCTGGATGCGGCGCGCCAGTCGGGTGTACGGCTGCCGGCCTCGTGCACGCAGGGCATGTGCGGCACCTGCAAGGTGAAGCTCGTGTCGGGGCAGGTGGAAATGAAGCACAACGGCGGCATCCGCCAGCGCGAGATCGACCAGGGGATGGTGCTGCTGTGCTGCAGCAAGCCGCTGTCGGATCTCGTGATCGACAAGTAGTCGCAACACGCCATCGGCTGTCCGGACGCGTCGCGCCCGGACAAGCATCCGTCGGAAAACAACGATACCGCGGATTTGTGGTTGAAGAACCTAGAGAGACAACGCGCGCAGGCGCACATCAAGGAGATCGACCATGAAGCTGTTCGGAAAACTGTTGTGGACCGGCGCACTGTCGGCAATGGTGGCGCTGAGCGCGTCGGCACTCGCCGATACGAAGCCCACGCTGAAGATCGGCTACGTCGAAGGCTGGGACGACAGCGTGGCGACGTCGAACGTCGCGGCGCGCGTGATCGAGAAGAAGCTCGGTTACCAGGTTCAGCTCGTGCCGGTCGCCGCCGGGATCATGTGGCAGGGTGTTGCGCGCGGCGATCTCGACGCAACGCTGTCCGCGTGGTTGCCGGTCACGCACGGCTCGTACTGGGACGAGTACAAGGCCAAGGTCGTCGACCTCGGCGCCAATTTTCCTGATGCAAAGATCGGCCTGATCGTGCCCGCGTACGTGAAGGCGAAGAGCATCGACGACCTGAACGCGGAGAAGGGCAGCTTCGGCGGCCGGATCGTCGGCATCGATGCCGGTGCCGGCGTGATGCGCAAGACCGACGACGCGATCAAGAGCTACGGGCTGAACTACACGCTGATGCCGAGTTCGGGCAGCGCGATGACGGCCGAGCTGTCGCGTTCGGTCAATGCGAACAAGCCGGTCATCGTGACGGGCTGGGCGCCGCACTGGATGTTCGCGAAGTGGAAGCTGCGCTTCCTCGAGGATCCGAAGAAGGTGTTCGGCGGCGCGGAGCACGTCGACAGCGTCGTGAATCCGGGGCTCGAAACGAAGGCGAAGCCGGTGGTCGCCTTCCTGAAGAAATTCCAGTGGAAGCCGGGTGAAATCGACAGCGTGATGCTGGCGATCCAGAACGGCTCGAAGCCCGACGCGGCCGCCGATGCGTGGATCGCCGCGCACGCGGATCGCGTGAATGCGTGGACGGAAGGCGCGCAGTAAGCCGGCGATGAATCGCCTCGATAAATAGATCAAGAGACAGTCCGGGAAGGGTCGGTAGTAATGCGAAATAATCGTACTGCGACACGGCTTTATCCCGGAATTATTTTTTTGATTCTGCAAAAAAGTGCGTAAGTTGTTACACTAGCGCCCTTGTGCGGAGTCATCACAGGAGGAATTGGATGAGTCAGGCAGGACTGCGTGCGAACCGCACCAGTGATGTTGAGGCAACCATCTCACATGATTCGACGGGCCACACGCTGCATCGTGGCCTGACTTGGAAAGACGCTTTTTGGGTGACGAGCGGCGTGCCGGCTGGCGTGCTGTTCACGATCGGCGGCGTATGCGCGACGATCGGTCAGCCCGCGTGGGCGATCTGGATCGCCGCGATCACGATGGGGCTGGTTCAAAGCGCGACTTATGCGGAAATATCGGGGCTATTTCCCCATAAATCGGGCGGCGCGTCCGTGTACGGCGCGATCGGCTGGGTCCGTTACAGCAAGCTGATCGCCCCGGTTTCCGTGTGGTGCAACTGGCTCGCGTGGTCGCCGATGCTCGCGCTCGGCTGCGGCCTCGCGGCGAGCTATGCGCTCACGAGTCTCTTTCCCGCCGACGCGGCGGTGCTGCACTGGCAGCTCAAGGTTGCGGATCTCGGGTTCATCAAGCCGGGTCTGTCCCTGCGGATCAATGCGACGTTCATTATCGCGACGATCCTGCTTCTCATTACGTTCAAGCTTCAGCACAGCGGTGCATCGAAGGCTGCGCGTACGCAGCGCATTCTCGGCATCGCGTCGCTCACGCCGCTGTTGATCGTCGGCATCGTGCCGTTCATCACGGGCGACGTGCCGATGTCGAACCTGCTCCCGCTGCTGCCGCTCGGTCACGACGCGCACGGCAATCTCACGGCCGCGACGTTCGGCTCGTGGAACGGGCAGGGCGTCACGATGGCGCTCGGTGCGATGTTCATGGCCGGCTGGGCGTCGTACGGCTTCGAGACGGCCGTCTGTTACACGCGTGAATTCCGCGATCCGCGTCGCGATACCGCCAAGGCGATCTTCTGGTCGGGCGCACTGTGTCTCGTCGTGATGACGCTCGTGCCGATGGCGTTCCAGGGCGCGCTCGGCACGCAGGCGATGCTCGATCCGTCGATCGGCGACGGCACCGGCGTCGCGGCCGCGATGGCGAAGATCGTCGGCGGCGGTGCGTGGGTCGCGAATGCGGTCGTCGTGATGCTGATGTTGTCGATCCTGCTGATCGTGATGACGTCGATGATGGGCTCGTCGCGCACGCTGTACCAGGCATCGGTCGACGGCTGGCTGCCCAAGTACCTGTCGCACGTGAACGAGCACGGCTCGCCCACGCGCGCGATGTGGACCGATCTCGGCTTCAACCTCGTGTTGCTGATGATGTCGGACTACATGACGGTGCTGTCGATCTCGAACGTCTGTTACATGCTGTTCGTATTCCTGAATCTTCAGTCGGGCTGGATCCACCGGATGGATCGCGGCAACTGGGATCGGCCGTTCCGCTGCCCGACGTGGCTGCTGGTCGGTGGCTCGATCTGCGGGTATGCGAACCTCGTCTATGTCGGCGCGGGTGCGAACCTGCAGGGCGACGGTACGCTGCGCAACGGTCTGATCGCGATGCTGCTGATCGTGCCGGTGTTCCTGTTCCGCCACTACTGGCAGGATCGCGGCCGTTTCCCCGCGCAGATGCAGCGCGACATGGAGCTCGAAGTGCCGAAGCGCGCGATGTGGCTGAACCTGATGCCTTACGTTGCGCTGATCGGTGCGGGGCTGACGATCTGGCTGTCGTATTACTTCGCGTGGGTGAAGTGACGAGGTAATACGTGCGTGCCGCAGCACGCGATGGCTCCGGAAACCGCACACGGGGCCGTCGCGCGACTGCGGCGCGTCATACGCGATAATGCCGGCATGACAGGATGCCTGCCGCCGGGAAATCGTGATGCCGTGTTCCACCTGCCTGACATTCCCGGTGCCCACATCGAACTACGATGAGGTGGCGGTGAATGAACCCATGCAGTCCGAGCTTTATCGCTGCCGTGCGTGCGGTCAACTGATCCGCACGGGGGCGCTGGAACGCAGCGCGTCCTATCTCTCGTTCGCGGACGCCCGGCAGCAGTTTCCCGACTTCGATCCATCGACACGCTGATCGGTCCGGCGTATGTCATTCCCGGAGTCTGGCCACGCAACCGGGCGTGGCCGCTTGATTTTGAGAATGATCGGTTCTAATATCGACGTCCATGAGCCCGACCTCGACCTCCTCCGGCGCCCGCGACCGGGGGCGCCCACGCGAATTCGACACCGACGAGGTGATCGACGCCGCTGCGCGCGTGTTCTGGGAGCAGGGGTATCACGCGACGTCGATCGACGCGTTGTGCGAGGCGACCGGCGTCTTTCGCGGCAGCCTGTACCGCACCTTCGGCGACAAGCACGGGCTGCTGGTCGCCGCGTTCGACCGCTATGCGGAAGGTGCGATCGCGCGGCTCAAGGAGCGTCTCGCGGCGGATCTGCCGCCGCGGCAGGCGCTCAGGGAGGCGCTCCTGTACTACACGGAAATCGGTGTGAGGCTGTCGGAGCGACGCGGCTGCTTCATCACGAATTCGGCCGTCGAACTGCTGCCCGGCGACGACACACTGCGCCCGTACATCGAATCGACGCTGCTGCGCATCGGCACGCAATTCAGCCTGGTCATCGCGCGCGGCCAGCAGTCGGGCGATTTCGACCGGAATCTCGATCCGGAAGAGGTGGGCCGGTTCCTGCTGTGCCTGATCCAGGGCATGCGGGTGCTGGGCAAGTCGAGTGCGTCGGAGGCCGAGCTGGCATCGATCGTCGAAATCGCGATGCGGGCGCTGACCTGATTTTTTTTGATTATTTTGAGAATGATCGGTTTCAAATGTGGGGTGTTCCGGATACCCGCATCGATATCGTGAAGGGCACGCTAGAACCGTAGGGAAGTTGTGATACGACACTGCCGCTGCGCGCAGCCGCACCGGCATCATTTTTCAATTAATTTGGGAATGATCAGTCATGAATAACGCAACACTCGCAACGCCCGGCGCGAACGCGTACGGGAAAGGCGTCGTGGCATGTGTGGCCGCGACGATCCTGATGGGCGTGATGTTTCCGGTGATGACCGATGCGTTGCAGTACATCGATCCGTTTACTTTCACGTCGTTGCGCTACCTGATTGCCGGCACGGGCTTCGTCGCGTTGCTGCGGATCGTCGAAGGGCCCGGTGCGTTCCGTTCGGCCGGCGAGCCGGTGGCGCTCGCGTGGCTGCTCGGGTCGATCGGCTTTTGCGGATTCGGATCGTTCGTGTTCCTGGGCCAGCAACTGGCCGGCGACGAAGGCGCGCTGACCGCTTCGATCATGATGGCGACGCAGCCGATGATGGGGCTCCTGCTCAACGCACTGGTGCGGCGTGTCGCGCCCGCACCGGTGTCGGTGCTGTTCGTCGTGCTGTCCTTTACCGGCGTGGCGCTCGTCATCACGCGCGGCGACGTGATCGCCGCGCTGCACGAACCGCAGCACTACGCGGCCAATGCGCTGATCATCGTCGGTGCGTTGTGCTGGATCGTCTATACGTTCGGCGCGGCGCGTTTCACCCGCTGGTCCGCATTGAAATACACGACCTTCACGACGTGGCTCGGACTGACCACGATCGTCGCGGTCAACCTGGTGCTGATCGTCACGCACCGGATCGCGGCGCCGTCACTGGCCGCCGTGCACGCGGTGCTGCCGCATCTCGTGTACATGGGGCCGGTGGCCGGTTTCGGCGCGATCCTGCTGTGGATGACGGGCAACCGGATGCTCGGGCCGATGAACGGCACGCTGTTCATGGACATCGTGCCGATCACCGCCTTCATCGTTTCCGCGTTCACGGGGCTGGTACCCAATCATGCGCAGATCGCAGGCGCCGCCCTGACGGGCACGGCGCTGATCCTGAACAACCTGTACCTGCGGCGCAGGGCGCGTCGAACCGGCACGGCGCCCGCGCGCGTGCCGTCGGCCACGACGTGAGCGTCGCGCCGTTCGCGCGTTACGAAAACACCACCGTCCGATCGCCGTTCAGGAACACGCGCCGTTCGATGAATGCCTTCACCGCGCGCGCGAGCGTGAGCGATTCGACGTCGCGTCCCACCGCGAGCAGTTGCTCGGGGCGCAGCGCATGATCGACGCGCTCGACGACCTGCTCGATGATCGGGCCTTCGTCGAGATCGTCGGTGACGAAGTGCGCGGTCGCGCCGATCAGCTTCACGCCGCGCGCATGGGCCTGGTGATACGGCTTCGCGCCCTTGAAGCCGGGCAGGAACGAATGATGGATGTTGATCGCGCGGTTCGCGAGCTTCGCGCTCGTCTCCTGCGACAGCACCTGCATGTAGCGCGCGAGGATCACGAGCTCGGCGCCGCTCGATTCGAAGAAGTCGAGCCATTGCGCCTCCTGCTGCGCCTTCGTATCGGCCGTGATCGGGAAGTGGCGGAACGGCAGCCCGTGCTGCACGGCGAGCGGCTCGAAGTCGGGATGGTTCGACACGATGCCGACGATGTCCATCTTCAGCTCGCCCATCCGCCAGCGGAACAGCAGGTCCGCGAGGCAGTGCTCGAGCTTCGACACCATGATCAGCACCTTCGGCCGTGCGTTCACGTCGTGGATGGCCCACTGCATGTCGCCCTGCTCACCGCCGAGGCTGGCCGCGATCGGCGCGAATTCGTGGCGCAGCGCATCGATCTGCAGCGTTTCATCCGTCGGATGAAAGACGCAGCGCACGAAGAAGCGGTTGCTGAGATCGTCGTCGAACACGTTCAGCGCATCGACATAGCAGCGATGGCGATCGAGAAAGCCGACGACGGCGGCGACCTGGCCGGCCGCGCTCGGGCACGACAGTGTCAGGACGAATTGATCGGGGCGGTGCTCGGCGGTCATGAGATTCCTCGGATGGCATGGGCGCACGGCCGTGCGGCGGCGCACGGGTAGCGGGAGGCTCAAGTAAATCAGGACGATTTTGGGGCGGATAGAACCAACGCGCCGTGTGGCTGGTATCGGCGCGCCAGCGCGCGGGGGCGGGCAGGGCCCGTCACGCGCTCGCGCAGGCGTCGAGCAGCCAGCGCCGGAACACGTGGGTCGCGTCCGGCTCGGGCCGCTG
>NZ_JAAGPG010000363.1:0-236 GCF_017104665.1 Burkholderia sp. Se-20378
GGGCGTGGGCGGGTCGGTGTAGGATGGTAGCGGCGGTGGGGTGCGTACGCGGTTGAGGTGCATGACGGCGGTGTGGGCGTAGAGGAAGGGGACAGGCGTGGGGGTGGGGGTTGAGCTGGGGTCGATGGGAGGCGACGCGCAGTCAGAGAGCGGGGGGGGGGGTGAGGGGGGGGGGGGGGGGGGGGAGGGGGGGGGGGGGGGGGGGGGCGGGGGGGGGGGGGGGGGGGTTTTTTTTT